>VAYD01000060.1:489-5425 GCA_005883905.1 Actinomycetota bacterium | reverse complement strand
CTGCTCGCCGAAGCGGCGACCGGCCGCAAGAAGGTGTCGCTGCGCGCGACCGACCACGACATCGACGTCAGCGCGATCGCGCGCGCCGGCGGAGGCGGCGGCCATCGCCGCGCGGCCGGCTTCTCGACCGAGCTCTCGGACGCCGAGCTCGTCAAGTTCCTGCGCGAGCAGATCGCCGCGCAGCTGCAGCCCGCCTGACCGACACAAGGGCAGGGCGGCTTCGCCGCGGCGCGCGACCCAAATGTCGCATCAGCTGCGCTGATAGACGCCGTCACCTATTCGACTAGGTGCATCGCAGGGCGCATGGTTCCATGGGCACATGGAGCTCCGACACCTGCGCACAATCGCCGCCGTGGCGCTCCACGGCTCCTTCTCCAAGGCCGCCGAGGAGCTGCACCTCGCGCAGTCCGCCGTCTCGCAGCAGATCCGCCGGTTCGAGCAGGAGCTCGGCGTCGAGGTGTTCCGGCGCTCCAGCCGCTCGGTCGAGATCACGTCCGAGGGCGAGGTCATCCTCGGCTACGCGCAGCGCGTGCTGCGCGAGGTCGACGGCCTGCACGGCGAGCTCCAGGAGCTGACCGGGCTCGTGCGCGGCGAGGTGCGGATCGGCGGCATGTACCCGACCGGCCCCTACGACCTCGCGGACCTGTTCGCCGAGTTCCGCGACCGCCACCCGGGCGTCGCGGTCAACATGGTCGAGGACACGCAGGACGACCTGCTCGCGCGCCTGCGCGCCGACGAGCTGGACTGCGCGTTCACGGCGGTCGAGCCCGACACGCTCGGCGACGAGTACGCCGCGACGCTGATCTGGGAGGAGGAGTTCGTCGTCGCGCTGCCGCCCGGCCACGCGCTGGCCTCCCACGAGCGCATCACGTTCGACGAGCTCGCCGGCGAGGACCTCATCGCCTACCGCGAGAACTCCGCGCTGCGCCGGCGCCTCGAGCGCCGCATGGCGCAGCGCGGCCTGGCGCCGCGCAACGCGTTCATCTGCACAGAGATGGCCGCGGTCCGGGCGCTGGTGTCCAAGGGGCTCGGCCTGGCGGTCATCCCGCGGTCGGTCGCCGAGCAGCCGGGCCCGGCGATCGCGCTGCGCCCGATCGGCCCCGAGGACTTCACGTGGCCGGTCGCGCTCGTCTGGCGCGCCGCCCGCCGCCAGCCCGCCGCCGCCAAGGCGTTCCTCGCCGTGGCGCTCGAGCTGGCGACGGCACCCATCGCCGAAGGCGGTGGGTCTCAGCAGGCGAAGCGCCCGCGCCTGGAGCGCGTCGCCTAACCGTCGAAGACCAGCGCCCGGTATCCCTGCGGCGTGACGCGCAGCACGGTGGCCGGGCGCTCGCGCTCGTTGACGACGAGAACGACCTTGTCGCCGGGCTCGAGGTCGTCCGGCCCGGCGATCATGACGCCGCCGAGCGAGATGTCGATCGCGAACGTCGCGTCCATCCGCCGGTCGCGGCGCACGAGGACCTGCTCGGCCGATTCGCTGCGCGGATGGCGCCGGCGCTCGGGCATGCGGGGATCGCGCCGCGAGCGGTCGACCGCCCAGGCGGCGCCGATCACCAGGGCGCCGGCGGCGCACAGGACCCACGGGATGATCGACGCGGCGACGGGCACGGCCGCGAACGGTAACCCGCACGGACCCCGGAACCGCGAGGATGCGGACGCATGGACGGGATGATCCTGTGCGACAAGCCCGAGGGCGCCTCGAGCCACGACGAGGTCCTGCGCGTGCGCCGCGCGCTGCGCGGGGCCAAGACCGGCCACGCCGGCACGCTGGACCCGTTCGCCACCGGCCTGCTGCTCGTGCTCGTCGGCCGGGCGACGCGGATCGCCCGCTACATCCTCACGCTGCCCAAGACCTACGTGACGACCGCCCGCTACGGCGCGGTGTCGTCGACGGGCGATCCCGACGGCGAGATCGTCGAGACCGGGCGGATCCCGCCCGACCCGCCGCCGCTCCCGACCGGCGAGCTCGTGCAGCGCCCGCCGGCGTACTCGGCGATCCGGATCGCCGGCGTGCGCGCCTACGAGCGCGCACGGCGCGGGGAGGAGGTCGAGATGCCCGAGCGCCGCGTCCACGTGCATCGCTTCGAGCAGCTCTGGCGCGAGGACGGCGAGCGCGGCGGGTATGAGATCGAGTGCGGCAGCGGGACGTACATCCGCTCACTGATCGCCGAGCTCGGCGACGCCTACTGCGAGTCGCTGCGCCGCACGAGCATCGGACCGTGGAGCGTCGACGCCGCCGACGGCGAGACGCTGATCGCGCTCGGCGACGTGCTCGACGCGTTCCTGCCGGTGGTGCTGGTCGAAGGCGAGCAGGCGCGCCGCGCGCGCCACGGCGCGCTGGTCGACGTCGAGGCCGGCGGGACCGTCGTGCTCGCCGACGACGAGGGCCCGATCTGCATCGCCGAGCCCCGCGAGGACGGCGGCGTCAAGGCGTCCGTAGGGTTCCGCGGGTGAAGGTCACCCAACTCCACGACGCCGAGCAGCGGCCGCGGCGCGTCGCCGTCGGCACGTTCGACGGCGTGCATCTCGGTCATCGCGAGGTCATCCGTGGCGCTGACACCGTGCTGACGTTCGACCCGCACCCGCTCGCGGTGATCGCGCCGCAGGCGGCCCCGCCGCTGCTGACGACGCTCGCGCGCAAGGCCGAGCTGCTCGAGGGGATCGGCGTCGAGGAGCTCGTCGTGATCCCGTTCGACAAGGAGTTCGCGTCGCACACCGCGCAGGAGTTCGTCGACGAGGTGCTCGTCGCCAAGCTCGGCGCGACGCACGTGAGCGTGGGGGAGAACTTCCGCTTCGGCCACAAGGCACGGGGGGACACCGCGATGCTCGAAGCCGACAGCCGCTTCGAGACGCGCGTGGTCCCGCTGCTGGAGATCGACGGCGAGGTCGTCAGCTCGTCGCACATCCGCGGGCTCGTGCTCGGCGGCGCGGTGATGTACGCCGACCGCCTGCTCGGCGCGCCGTTCGTGGTCGAAGGGGAGGTCGTGCACGGCGACAAGCGCGGCCGCGACCTCGGCTTCCCGACCGCGAACCTCGTCCCCCGCAACGGCTATGTCACCCCGGGCCACGGGGTCTATGCCTGCCGCACCGGCGATGGCCACCTCGCGGCGGTCAACGTCGGCGTGCGCCCGATGTTCGTCACCGGCCGCGGCGAGCTGATCGAGGCATATGTGCTCGACTTCGACGGCGACCTCTACGGCAGCGACCTGCGCCTGGAGTTCCTCAAGCGCCTGCGCGGCGAGAAGCGCTTCGCGTCCGTCGACGCGCTGATCGAGCAGATGCGCCTCGACGTCGAGCAGGCGCGCGGGGCCGCGGCTGAGTGACTGCTACCCTTCCCGGCCGCACATGACCCTGACCCAGGAACGCAAGGCCGAGATCACGGCGCAGTTCGGAGCCAGTCCTCAGGACACCGGGAACACCCGTGTCCAGGTCGCGCTGCTCACCGAGCGCATCAACCAGCTCACCGAGCATCTGCGCACCAACAAGAAGGACCACCACTCCCGCCGCGGGCTGCTGATGCTCGTGGGCCGTCGTCGCCGGCTCCTCAACTACCTGCAGAGGAAGGACCTCGAGGGATACCGCGAGCTCATCCGCGAGCTCGGTCTCCGTCGGTGAGCATTGTCGCGCCGGGTTCCCCGGCGCCCGACTTCACGCTCAAGACCGCCACAGGCGAGGATTTCACCCGGGAGAGCCTCCTGGGCAACACGACCGTGCTCGTGTTCTATCCGTTCGCCTTCAGCCCGGTCTGCACCGACCAGCTGCAGATCTACGAGGAGGCGCTGGACGAGCTGCACGCGAAGGGCGCGACGATCTACGGCGTGTCCTGCGACGCGACCTACGCGCAGACCGCATTCAAGGAGAAGCTCGGGATCTCGATCGAGCAGCTCAGCGACTTCGAGCCCAAGGGCGCCGCGTCTCGCGCGTTCGGCGCGTACTTCGAGCCCGGCGGGATGTCGAACCGCGCGCTCGTGATCGTCGGTCCCGACGGTGTCGTGACGTGGTCGCATCTCGCCGCCAACCTCGGTGAGCTGCCGGGCGTGAACCTTATCTTCGACGGCTTGGCCGCCGCCTAGCGGCCCGGATAGAGTCGCCCGATGGAGGGCGACCACCTGTCCCCGCTGGCGCTCGACCCGGAGACGATGCGCCGCCTGGGCTACCGGACGGTGGACATGCTGGTCGAGCGGCTCAACGCCCCGCCAGGGCCAGTCGTGCGAGCGGCCGCGCCCGCGGAGCTGCGCGAGCGGCTGAGGATCCCGCCGCCCGAGGCGCCCGGCGACTTCGACGAGATCCTCGCGGCCCTGGAGCGCGACGTCCTGCCGTTCGTCGCGCGCCTGAACCATCCGGGGTACCTGGCGTTCATCCCTGGCGAGGGCACCTGGCCGGGCGCCCTCGGCGACCTGATCGCCAGCGCGCTGAACCTCGACACCTGCTGGTGGCTCGGCTCGTCGGGGCCGAGCGCGCTCGAGCTCGCGGTTCTTGAATGGTTCCGCGACTGGGTCGGCTACCCCGACGGTGCCGCCGGCGTGCTCGTCTCCGGCGGATCGGCGGCGAACCTGACGGCGCTGGCGTGCGCGCGCGAGGCGCAGATCGGCCCGATGGACCAGCACGCGGTCGTCTACATGTCCGACCAGTCGCACTCGTCGCTCGCGCGCGCGGCGCGCGCGCTCGGCTTCGGGCCCGACCAGGTGCGGATCATCCCGACCGACGAGGTCGCTCGCTTGCGGCCCGAGGCGCTGCGCAGCGCGATCGCCGCCGACCACGCGGCGGGGCGCCGGCCGCTGATCGTGATCGCCAACGCCGGATCGACCGCGGCCGGCGCGATCGATCCGTTCGCGGCGTTGAGCGAGATCTGCCGCGAGCACGGCATCTGGCTGCACGTCGACGGCGCGTACGGCGGGTTCGCGTGCCTGTCCGAGCGCGGCAGCGCGGCGCTCGAGGG
>VAYD01000060.1:0-472 GCA_005883905.1 Actinomycetota bacterium | reverse complement strand
AAGTGGCTCTACCAGCCGGTCGAGATCGGCTCGCTGCTGGTCCGCGACGGCGCGCTGCTGCGCCGGGGCTTCGAGATCACGCCCGATTACCTCGCCGACGTCGAGGGCGTCGACGAGGAGGTGAACTTCTCCGACCGCGGTCTGCAGCTGACACGCACGTGCCGCGCGCTGAAGCTGTGGATCTCGCTGCACCACTTCGGGGTCGCCGCGTTTCGGACGGCGATCGACAACTGCCTTGACCTCGCCGAGTACGCCCAGGGGCAGATCGAAGCCGCGCCCGAGCTCGAGCTGATGACGCCGGCGTCGCTCGGCATCGTGACGTTCCGACGCCACCCGGCGGGCGTGGACGACGACGCCCTGCTCGATCAGATGAACGCCGGCATCGCCGACGCGATCCAGCACCAGGGCGATGTGTTCCTGTCGACGGGCCGCGTGCGCGGCCGGCTGGTGCTGCGCCTGTGCATCCTCAACC
>VAYD01000059.1 GCA_005883905.1 Actinomycetota bacterium | reverse complement strand
GTTCGCCGGGGAAGCCGGCGCGCAGCGCCAGGGCGAGCTCGCCGCCGGACGCGACGTCGCAGCCGAGCCCCTCCTCTTCGAAGACGCGCATCACGGCGGTGCAGGGAAAGGCCTTCGACGCGAAGACGACCTCGTAGTCGTCGGTGCGCGCCGCGAACGCGTTGACGAACGCGCGGGCGCGGGCGCGCAGGTCGTCCTCCACCACGATGAAGGCGGGCGTCCCGAACTCGTGCGCGAGCTCGAGCGCGTCGCAGCCGCCGAGCTCGAGGTTGCCGGCCTCGTTGATGCGGCTCCCGATCGGGAAGACCGGCGAGAGCTGTTGCAGGGCCGCCATCGGCGGCGCATCATGCCACGCCATGCGCACCGTCAAGGTGGAGCCGCCGGCCGAGATCGGCGTGCACGCGGGGCTGTCGTTCGCGCTGTTCCTCCCTGCAACCGCGCCACTTGCGAGCGTCGTCGCGCTGCACGGCGCGAGCTCGTGCAAGGAGTCGCACTTCGACTTCGGGCGCGCCTGCCGCGCCGACGGGCTCGCGGCGGTCTGCTTCGACATGCGCGGCCACGGCTCCAGCGAGGGGCCGATGGACGAGCGAGCGATCGAGGACGTGGCCGTTTTGGCCGCGCTGGCTCGCGAGCGCACGGGCGTCGAGGCGGTCGCGCTGCGCGGGTCGTCGATGGGCGGCTACCTGGCGCTCGTGGCGGCGGGCGCCGTCGCCGCGCGCGCGGTGGTCGCGATCTGCCCGGCGAGCGGCGCGGGCCTGGCGCGCGGGCTGCGCGACGGGCGCTTCGAGTTCGATGCGGACGCGGAGGCCCTCGGCTCGCTGCTGGCCGAGCACGACGAGCTGCGAGCCGCCGAGCTGCTCGACGTCCCGCTGCTGCTGCTGCACGCCGAGGGCGACGAGGTCGTGCCGGTCGAGCACTCGCGGGCGCTGCACTTCGCAGCGGCCGGCTCGCGGCTGGTCGCCGTGCCGGGCGGCCACCACCGCTCGGTCCAGCACGACCCGGAGCTAGAGGCGCTGTCCGTGCGGTTCATCCGGGATGCGGTCGGCTGAGTGACGCTCAGGGATCTGACCCCACAGCGCCAGGTGACAGTCCCCGGCTAGCCGCCGAGCAGCGACTGTGCCGTGGAGCCGACGTCGCGGACCGTCTGCGCGACCTGGTCGCCCGTGGTCTGGACGGCGCCGCCGGCGGGGCCGCCGACGGTGGTGGCGACCTTGTGGGTCGTCGCCTGGGTCGTGTCGGCGACGCCGTCGGTCACCTGGCGCGTGACGGCGGGCGAGCTCGGAGCGCTCGGCGCGCCGTTGGCCGGCGAGGACGCCGCAGCGGGCGGCGCCGGCGGGGCCGTGCTCGCGGCGCCAGGGGATCCGCCGCGGCCGCCGGTGCGAGCGATCGACCGGGCGGTTCCGCGGCGCGCCGGCGCAGCGGCCGCGGGGAGCACGATCGCCGGGCCGGCGGTCGCCGCGGCGGATGCGCGGCCCGCAGCCCCTGTGGGGACGCCACCGGCGTTGGGCGCGGAAGGCAGGCTGACGCTGGGCGTCGAGGAGCTGTCGGCGGCGGGCCACGAGGTGAACGCGACCAGGCCGGTGGCGAAGAGCAGCGAGACGAGCGCAGCGCCGACCAGCGACGCAGCGCTCCCTGCACCGGCGAGCAAGCCTCGGCTATGCAGCAATGAAGGCACCTGGCACGTCCCCTACTCCGGCTCTTCGGCCCTTCGGGCCGAAGACTTTAGCTAGTTGGCGCGTAGGCGCTCACCGCGCGGATGCTGCCCCGGCGCGCGGCGAGCCCGATCCACACCAGCCCGGCGACCATCATCGCCAGGCTTTCGAGTTGCGGCGCCGTCAGGCCGAGCGCGACGTGGTTGTTGCGCCGCAGGAACTCGACGAGGAAGCGCTCCGAGCCCGCAAGCACGAGGTAGCACGCGAACAGGATCCCGGGGCGGAACGCGTTGCGCGCCCGCCACAGCGCCCAGGCGACCAGCCCCATCGCGACGGTCTCGTAGATCGGCGTGGGATGCACGGTCTGCGTCGTCGGGACCGTGCCCTTGGGATATGACATCGCCCAGGGCCCGTCCCACGCCTTGCCGTAGTCGCCGTCGCCGGAGACCTGGCAGCCGATGCGCCCGATCGCGTAGCCGATCGCGAGTGCGGGCGCGCACACGTCGAGCAGCGTCAGCCCCAGGAAGTCGCGCCGCCACGCCCACAGGCAGACGCCGATCGCGCCGCCGATCAGTCCGCCGTACCAGACGAGGCCGGCGCCGCTGAAGATGTTCCCGAAGAGGTCGTTCTTGACCTCGTCGTAGTTCTGGATCAGGTAGTACAGCCGCGAGCCGACCAGCCCGCCGACGACTGCGGCAAAGACCATCTCGTAGGCCCACTCGCCAGACTTGCCGAGCTCGACGAGCCGCCGCTGCACCGTCGCCCCGGCGGCGATGAACGCCAGCGCGAAGCACACGCCGAAGGTCTTGATCGAGACGCCGAGGACGTTGATCTCAGGCTGCACGCGCTCAAAGGTAGTTCAGCGGGTTCGTCACGGCGCCGTTGATGCGCACCTCGAAGTGCAGGTGCGGGCCGAAGCAGCGGCCGGTGCAGCCGCTCAGCCCGATGACCTGGCCCTGGCTGACCTGCTGGCCGAGCGACACCCGGAACGCCGACTGGTGCGCGTAGCACGTGGCCATCGCGCCCGTGTGCTGGATGCAGGTGAAGTTGCCGTAGCCGCCCGACGCCGCCTCGGACTGCAGGAGCGCGACGCGGCCCGCCGCGGCAGCGCGGATCGGGGTGCCCGACGGGACGCCGATGTCGATGCCGGGGTGGCAGGACTCCCAGGCGCGGTGCTCGCAGAACGGCGACGTGATCGGGCCGTTGACGGGCCAGATCAGCGTGCCGCCGCCGCGCTTGATCGGGCCGGCCGGGAGCTGGCCCTGGCTCTGCTGCAGCGTGCGCGTGATCTTGGCCTGCTGCGCCTTGAGGTCGGAGAGGTTGCCCTCGAGCTGGTGGCGCTCGGCGCGCACATGGGTGAGCGCGTTCTGCTTGTCGGCGCGCGTCCCGTCGTAGCCGACGCGCGTGTCGATCAGGTCCTGCTTGACGGCGGTGATCTCCTGGCGCCGCTGCAGGATCCGCGCGGTCACAGCCTGCTGGCGCGCCTCGAGCTTGTCGAGCCGCTGCGCGGTGGCGATCGCGTCGGCCCTGGCGTTCTTGACCAGGCTGACGATCGCGCGGTCCTGCTCGGAGATGCGGTTCATGAAGTCGGCGCGCTCGATCAACTCGGCGAACCCTTTCGCGCTCAGCACGACGGTCACCAGGTCGGGCCTGTCGGACTCGTAGAGCTCGACGAGCCGCGTGGCGAGAGCCGCCCGCGCCGTGGCGAGACGCTTCCTGAGGCGGATCAGGCGCGCGCGCTCGGCGCGCAGGTCGGCCTGGATCTGCAGGAGCTCGGCGCGGTTGCGGTCGAGCGCGTCCTGCACGCGCGACTCGCGCGTCCGCAGGCCCGTGATCCGGGCCTGCAGGCGGTCGATCCGGGACGTGTAGGCCGAGATCTCGCTCGTGAGCACCTGCTCGGTGCCCTTCTTGCGGCCGATCTTGCCCTGGACCTGCTGGATCTTGTTGCTGAGCGACGCGGCAGTCGCGCTCGGATTGCCGGCATCGGCGATCAGGGGCGATGCGCCCCAGGCCACGAGCGGCAGCACGACGCCGGCCGCGAACGTACGGAGGCGCATGAAGACCGCGGGATGGTATCCAAGATCGCTCGCGGACCCTCAACCGGAGACTGAGGTTTATGGAACCTTGCAATTCATCGGCCGCTAATCCCCGCCTGCCATCATCCGGACATGGCACGCCCCGCGCAGTTCGGCAAGGACACCGGCCTTCAGGTCCGGATGTTGACCACGATCTTCCTCCTCGGCCTCGTCTACGTGGTCTTCGCCGGAGTGATCTTCGCCGCCGGCGGCGGCGCCGTCGCGATCGCTCTGTTCGCCGCGGTGCTGTTCTCCGTCCAGTACTTCGCGTCCGACAAGATCGCGCTGCGAGCGATGGGCGCCCGCGAGGTGTCCCCCGCCGAGGCGCCCGAGCTGCACGCGATGATCGAGCGGCTCTGCATCCAAGCCGACATCCCGAAGCCGCGGATCGCGGTGGCCCAGACCGACATGCCCAACGCGTTCGCGATGGGCCGCTCGCAGAAGCACGCGACGGTCTGCGCGACGACCGGGATCCTGAATCTGCTGAGCCCCGCCGAGCTCGAGGGTGTGCTGGCCCACGAGATCACCCACATCGTCAACCGCGACGTGGCGATCATGACGCTGGCCAGCTTCTTCGCCTCGATCGCCTCGACGATCGTGCAGTTCGGGTTCTTCTTCGGCGGCGGTTTCTCGAACTCCGACAACGACGACGACAACCCGAGCTTCATGGTCGTGCTGCTCGTCTCGGTCGCGGTCTACATCGTGTCGTTCCTGCTGATGCAGGCGCTGTCGCGCTACCGCGAGTTCGCGGCCGACCGCGGCGCCGCCGTGATCACCGGCCGCCCGAGCGCGCTCAGCTCGGCGCTGCTGAAGCTGAGCAGCGCGATGGAGCGCACGCCGGCCCAGGACCTGCGCGCGGCGGGCGAGCTGAACGCCTTCTTCATCGTCCCGGCGTCGGTGAAGAACTCGGTCTTCAACCTGTTCGCCACGCATCCGCCGATGGAGAAGCGCATCGAGGCGCTGTCGCGCCTGGAGGCGCAGCTGCAGTCCGGCGCGCGCCCCGTGGCCGCGTAGATGGGTTTTCTCGACCCGCTCCTCGGGCGCCGAAAGACCAAGGCGTCGGCGCCCGACCGGCTGTTTGCGATCACGACGGCGTACGTCACGCTCGAAGCCGCGCACGGGATCGTCACGCAGGGCGCGGCTGCGATCGTCTTCCAGCCGCTGCCG
>VAYD01000058.1:4293-4789 GCA_005883905.1 Actinomycetota bacterium | reverse complement strand
AACGCGCTCGCCGCGTGCCCTGGTGTGGGCGAGGTCGCGGTCGTGGGCGTGGCCGACCAGATGATGGGCGAGAAGGTCGGCGCCGTGATCGTTCCGGCGCCCGGCCACCAGTTCGACATCACCGTCGTGCTCGCGCGAACGCGCGAGCAGCTCGCCGACTTCAAGGTGCCCCAGTACGTCAGCGTGCGCAGCGAGCCGCTCCCGCGCAACCCTGGCGGCAAGGTCCTCAAGGCTCAGCTGCGCGACGCGCAGTGGGAGCCTGTGATGCGCCGCTAGCCCGAAGGGGGTCAGGTCTTTCTTTGCCATACGGCAAAGAAAGACCTGACCCCTCGGCGGTTGACTAGCGCCTGCTCGGCACCGCCGGCGCGCGTTGCGCGCCGGCCGGCAGCGGCAGCTTCCTGGCCTTGCGGATCCCGTTGCCCTTGCGCTCGTGCGTGGGCAGCCAGATCGTGGCGTTGGAGATCGAGATCGTGAACTGGCCGTTGGACGCGCGCAT
>VAYD01000058.1:0-4275 GCA_005883905.1 Actinomycetota bacterium | reverse complement strand
AAGGATCTCGAGGCGCGGGCGGTGGCCCTTGGCGAAGTGCCAGGCGTTCGCGTTGAGCTGCCACACGAGGCTCGTCGCACCGTCTGCAGGACGGAAGACGTTGCGGGCGACCAGCGTCTGCGTGCCGTCGGGCGCCACGTCGAACAGGCGGCCGGCGAGCAGCGGGAACTGGCCGTTGATCGCGATCTTCGCGTAGATGGTCGGCGACCCGATCATCGTGTAGCCCTTGCGCTTGGCCTTCGGGAACAGGTAGGAGGCCGTGCCGGGCTCGGACGCGGTGGTCGTCGTCGCGCATGCGCCGCCGCCCAGGACCGGGTCGAACGTCTTGCTCACGTTGGCGTCGCCGCCAGACGAGGTGACGGTCTGCGCGGCTTTCGAGCGCAGGATCTTCTGCCCGGGATGCAGCGCCGCCCAGTTGGGCGCGGTGAACGGACCGCGGGACTTCGCGGTGCTCGGGCAGGTCTGGGTGAGCACCGTGACGTCCTGCTTGGCCGCCGCTCCCTTGCCCATCACGTAGTGGTCGATCCAGGCGTTGACCCGCGCGCGAAGGCGATCGGTGTCGGCGGACTTGTTCTGCCCGCGCATGTGCCCGTAGTCGAAGTACATGAGCTTCATCGGCGTCGACGGGAACAGCTTCTTGACGAGCGTCGCGAAGCGCAGCGTCTCCGCCGGCGGGAACAGATCGTCCGTGAAGCCGTTGGAGAGCAGCATCGGCGCCGGCGTCTCGCTGTTCGGGACGGCCTCGCCGTCGAGCACGTACTGCGCGCCGTGGTAGTGCAGGAAGATGCGGATCAGGTCGTCGTAGGCGGGCGTGTCCGTGGGCTCGCCGGCATTCGTGATCGCGTTCCACGTCGTCAGGTCGGACTCGTGGTCGACGCCCGGCGGCGAGTAGTAGCCGCTCGTGTTGCCGATCAGGTACAGGCCCTGCACGAACGACAGCTTCAGCTCGCCGCGCGGCGTGTAGTTCTCGGCCGGCTGCGGGACCGTGTAGTCCAGCCAGCGGCCGTTGGGCGTCAGCGAGCTGATCAGGTCGCTCCACGGGATGGTCGGCGTGGCCGCGGCGATCGCCATCGGCGTGGCGTTCGGGCTCGTCCACGGCGCGAGCGAGCCGTCGGGCAGCATGATGCGGTCCTTCAGCGTCGCGAGCATGATCGAGCTGCCGCCGCCGTAGGACTCGCCGATCGCTCCGATCTGCGTCGGTAGCGCGAGTCCCTGGTCGACGAGCAGGCCCGCGAGGTACTGGAAGTCGCGGACCTCGAAGCGCGTGTCGAGTAGGTGGATCCAGCCGGTCGCGCAGTCCGGCAGCGTGCGCGACGCGAGCGAGCCGCACGAGTCTCCGAAGCCGCGGTCGCTGACGTTCAGCACCGCGTACCCGCGCAGCGCGAGCTCGTGCGCCGTCGGGAGCCACGGGGCCTCATGGGCGTCGAAGGGCTTCTTCGAGCCGCCGTAGCCGTGCAGGACCAGGATGAGCGGCGCGGGACCGTCGGTCTTCGGCAGCGCGACGTTGGCGTCGAGCGGCTGGCCGTCGAAGGACGCGACGCGCGTCGAGACGGAGCCCTGGCAGAAGCGCGTGCCGTCGGACTGGGCGGCGCACGGGATCTTCCCGAACGCGGTGGGCTGGTCGGCGTGGGCGGCGGCGGCGGGCACCGCCAAGGCGGCCGCGGCAAGCAGGGACAGGAGCGACCTCATGGGCGCCACCCTACCGTCGGTAGCCTGCGGAACAGTGCACCTGAAGCGTGTCATCCCCTGCTTGGACGTCGACGGCGGCCGCGTCGTCAAGGGCACGAACTTCGTCAACCTGCGCGATGCGGGCGATCCGGTCGAGCTCGCCGAGCGCTACGACGCCGAGGGCGCCGACGAGCTGATCTTCCTCGACATCACCGCGACGCACGAGCAGCGCGACACGATCGTCGACCTCGCGCGGCGCACGGCCGAGAACGTCTTCATCCCGTTCACGATCGGCGGCGGCATCCGCAGCGTCGCCGACGCGCAGGCGGTGCTCGATGCCGGCGCCGACAAGATCAGCGTCAACTCGGCAGCCGTCGCGCGGCCCGAGCTGGTGAGCGAACTCGGCGACCGGCTCGGCGCGCAGTGCGTCGTGCTGGCGATCGACGCGCGCAGCACGGGCACCGGGTCGTGGGAGGTGTTCGTCGCGGGCGGCCGGACCCCGACAGGCCTCGACGCGATCGAGTGGGCGCAGGAGGGCGTCGAGCGCGGCGCCGGCGAGATCATGCTCACGTCGATGGACCGCGACGGCACCGAGGACGGCTACGACCTGCAGCTGACCCACGCGGTCAGCGAGGCCGTCGGCGTGCCGGTCATCGCCTCGGGCGGTGCGGGCACGCTCGACCACCTCGTCGAGGCGCTGCAGGCCGGCGCCGACGCGGCGCTGGCCGCCTCGATCTTCCACTACGGCACGTACTCCATCGCCGAGGCGAAAGAGCGCCTGGCGCAGGCGGGCGTGCCGGTGCGGGCGACCTAGCGCGTCCAGGCCAGGACGGTGGCGGTGCCCTGGCCGCGCGGCGGATTGCCGCACTCGATGTCGGCGCGCAGGCGCTCGAGGCCGGCCGTCAGCTCGTCCGGGTGATCGCGCGCGAGGCGCTCGAAGTAGCTCGTCTGGTGACGCCAGCCGGCCTCGAGGACCTTCTCGGGGAACGCCGAGAGGGCCGCGAGCGAAGCGTCCTCGAGATCGCGGAACACGACCTCGATGCGGTGGGCGCGGGGGAGCAGGTCGAGCAGCTCTGCGAGCCGCGGATGCGAGGCGTCCATCCAGGCGCGCGTCGACGGGAAGTAGTCGTGGTACCAGGCGTGCTCGATGTCCTCGCGCGTGTAGGTCATCAGCGCGCCGCGGCCGCCCGGGCGCAGGACGCGGCGCTGCTCGGCGAGCGCGCGCGGCCGGTCGTCGACGTGGTGCAGCATCGAGACGCACATGACCGCGTCGAACGACGCGTCGGCGAACGGAAGCTCCTGCGCGTCGGCGGGCACGGTCTCCACACCCTTGGCCGCGGCGTGGGCGAGCATGTCCGGCGAGCGGTCGCAGACGACCGGGTCCCAGCCCTCGTCGCGCAGCGCGACGGCGTAGTTGCCGGTGCCGCCGCCGACGTCCAGCAGCCGCCGACCTGGGGCGGGTGGGTGGGGTCCTATCGCCTCCCGCAGCGGCCTGAGCACCGACGGGCTCGCGGACCGCGTCTGGTCGTAGGTCCTCGCCTGGGTGCCGTAGTCGGGGAGCAGTCCGCTCATCGATGCTTGCGCCGGATCGCGTGACACTTGGTGTGCCCGTTGGACTTGAAGCACACGTACGGCTTGCGGCGGCGACAATGGCTCTTCCCGTTGCGCTTGAAGCAGACGACGGCGGAGTGCGCGAGCCGCCTCTTCTGATGACGGAGCTTGGCCTTCCTCGCCTTGTGCTTGCGCGCCTTGTGGCGCTTCTTCGCCGCCGGCTGCTTGCGCTTGGGCTCCAGCGCCGTGAGCGACGAGTGCCCGACGAGGTACAGCCGCTGCCCGTCGCTGACCACCGGGTTGAACTGCCCGCGATTGATCTTCCAGATCAGCATCCCCGTGCGGGCGCCGAGCGCGCGTGTCTGCTGCTCGAGCGTCGAGAACCAGACCGTGTCGCCGATCACGACGGCGCCGCCGGACACGCGGCCGTGCGCGTCGCGCACCCAGCGCGTCGCGCCCGAGCGCGCGTCGAGCGCGTAGAAGCGCCGGTCGTAGGAGCCGAAGTAGACCGTCGGCCGGCCGCCGGGTACCTGCGCCACGGCTGCCGATCCGTACACGTAGCCGCCGGTCTTCGTGCGCCAGGCGAGCTTCCCCGACGAGGAGGCGAACGAGTACATGAAGCCGTCGGTGTTGCCGATGTAGACGCGGCCGTACGCCACCGCGGGCGTGGCGTAGAACTGGCCCGACGACAGCCCGTAGTGGGCGCCGCTGGTGCTCACCCGCCAGAGCTGATGGCCGTCGGAGGCGCGCAGCGACGTGAGGTGCCCGGAGTAGTCGCCGAAGAACACGCGCCCGCGGTAGTCCATCGCGATGCCACCCTTGACCGCGCCCGACGCGCGGTAGCGCCACTTCACCGAGCCGTCGCGCGTGCGCAGCGCGTACACCGTCCCGTTCTCGGTCCCGAAGTACAGCGTGTTGCCGACGACGAGCGGCGAGGACTCCGCGCGGCTTCCGAGCTTGTGCGACCACAGCGTGCGGCCGCTGCCCTGGTTGACCGCCACGACGCGGCCCGCCCTGACGCCGCGCCCGCGCTCGAGGATCACGCAGTAGACGGCG
>VAYD01000057.1:5118-5618 GCA_005883905.1 Actinomycetota bacterium | reverse complement strand
CGGAGGGGCGGCCCGACGTGCGCAGGACGCTCACCGAGCGCTACCACCCGATCATCACGACGATCCGCCGGATGCCCAAGCCGGTCGTCGCGGCGGTCAACGGCCCGGCGGTCGGGATCGGGCTGAGCCTCGCGCTCGCCTCCGACCTGATCGTCGCCAAGGAGTCCGCCTACTTCCTGCTCGCCTTCGTGAACATCGGCCTCGTGCCCGACGGCGGCTCGTCGCTGTTCGTGCCGACGCGGGTCGGCATGGCGCGCGCGACCGAGATGGCGATGCTCGGCGAGCGCATCCCGGCGCCGCAGGCGCTCGAGTGGGGCCTGGTCAACCGCGTCTTCGCCGACGACGAGTTCGCGTCCGCGTCCGAACAGCTCCTGGACCGGCTCGCCACGGGCCCGACGCGGTCCTACGCCGGGACCAAGCGCCAGCTCAACAACTGGCTGTACACGCGCATGGACGAGCAACTCGAGCTGGAGGCCGACATCCAGCAGGAGATGGCGGGG
>VAYD01000057.1:4363-5050 GCA_005883905.1 Actinomycetota bacterium | reverse complement strand
CGGAGCTCGACTCGACCGATCTCTGAATAGAATCGCCGCGCCTTGCGCCTGCCCGTCGCCATCTCCCGCCGTCGCGCCTTCGGGCTGGCGCTGTTCGCCTCGCTGGTGGCGGTCCTGGCCTTCGCGTCGGTCGGCTGGGCGAACACCTTCAGCCCCGAGAGCGGCGGCTCGCCCAACGCGGACAAGATCGAGACGCTGTGGTGGCTGGTCTTCGCGGTCGCCCTGGTGGTGTTCATCGGGGTCGAGGGCGTGCTGTTCTACTCGCTGTTCAAGTTCAGGGCGCGCAAGGGCGTCGTCCCCGCCCAGATCCGCGGCAACACGCGGCTGGAGATCGGCTGGACCGTAGGCGCAGCCGTCATCCTGGTGGTCCTGGGGGTCTTCACGTTCGTGCTCCTGCCCGGCATCAAGAACCCGCCGAACTCGAGCGCCAACGGCTACAACGGCGGGTACGTCCAGATCGCCGACTCGACCAAGCGCCTGCCGCCGAACGGCAAGAGCCTGAACATCTGCGTCACCGGCCAGCAGTACATCTGGCGCTTCACCTACGCGCCGGACTGCGCCGGCGGCAACAACTTCAAGTACGCGTTCGCCTACACGACGATGTACGTGCCGGTCGACACGACCGTCACGCTCGACATCTTCGGGCAGGACGTCGCGCACTCCTGGTGGATCCCCAAGCTCGGGGGC
>VAYD01000057.1:0-4261 GCA_005883905.1 Actinomycetota bacterium | reverse complement strand
GATCGCCAAGGTCGTCGCGCTCAAGCCGCAGCAGTTCGAGAACTGGCTGGCCAGCCGCAAGGCCGCCATCAAGGCCGCCGACATCGCCGCGGCGGCGCAGCGCAAGCAACTCTCCAAGACGACCCCCTGATCCATGGCCGCAACCGTCAGCGCACCGTCGACCACCGGCAAGCCGGTTCCCCAGATCAGCGCCCGCCAGGTGCGGCGGCAGCCGACCGGCTGGACGTCGTGGTTCACCACGACCGACCACAAGCGGATCGGGATCATGTACCTGGTCCTGACCTTCGCCTTCTTCATGCTGGGCGGGGTCGAGGCGCTGTTGATGCGCCTGCAGCTGGCGCAGGCGGACAACACGCTGCTGACGCCGCAGACCTACAACGAGCTGTTCACGATGCACGGCTCGACGATGATCTTCCTGTTCATCGTCCCGTTCTGGGCCGGCCTCGCGAACTACTTCGTGCCGCTCATGATCGGCGCGCGCGACATGGCGTTCCCGAAGCTGAACGCGCTGTCGTTCTGGCTGCTGGCCGCCGGCGGCCTCGTGTTCTACGGCTCGCTGTTCTTCTCGCCGCCCGAGTGCGGCTGGACCTGCTACGCGCCGCTGAACCAGACGCAGTACCTGCCGTCGCACGGCGTCGACGCATGGATCTTCCTGATCCACCTCACCGGCATCAGCTCGCTGATCGGCGCGATCAACCTCTACGCCACGATCGTGAACATGCGCGCGCCCGGCATGGGCTGGGGCCGCCTGCCGCTGTTCGTGTGGGGCATCCTGATCTACGCGATCCTGCTGATCCTCGCGCTGCCGGTCATCGCGGGCGCGGTGACGATGTTGCTGACCGACCGGCACTTCGGGACGCACTTCTTCGACCCGGCCAACGGCGGATCGGCGTTGCTGTGGCAACACCTGTTCTGGTTCTTCGGCCACCCCGAGGTCTACATCATCGTGCTGCCCGGGTTCGGCGTGATCTCCGAGGTCCTGCCGGTCTTCACGCGCAAGCCGATCTTCGGCTACAAGGCGGTCGCGGCCTCCACGGTCGTGATCGCGTTCCTGTCGATGCTCGTGTGGGCGCACCACATGTTCGCCACGCCGAGTCCGACGATCGTGCTCGTCTTCTTCATGCTCAGCTCGTTCCTGATCGCGGTGCCGACGGGGGTGAAGATCTTCAACTGGACAGCGACGCTGTGGCGCGGCGCGATCGAGTTCAAGACGGCGCTGCTGTTCGCGGTCGGTTTCCTCGGGACGTTCCTGATGGGCGGCATCACCGGCATCTTCCTGGCCGTCTTCCCCGTCGACTGGCAGCTGACCGACACGTACTTCGTCGTCGCCCACATGCACTACGTGCTGGTCGGCGGCGCGGTGTTCGCGGCGTTCGCCGGGATCTACTACTGGTTCCCGAAGATCACCGGCCGGATGCTGAGCGAGGGCATGGGCAAGCTGAGCTTCTGGCTGATCCTGATCGGCTTCCATGTCACGTTCCTGATCCAGCACTCGATCGGGCTGGACGGCATGCCGCGGCGCGTCTACGAGTACCCGGACGTCGGCCACCTCGAGCTCTACAACCTGATCTCGACGGTCGGCTCCTTCATCCTCGGCCTCGGCGTGCTCGTGACCGTGATCAACGTCGCCCGCTCGCTCAAGCGCGGGCCGCTCGCCGGGCCCGACCCGTGGAAGGCCAACACGCTGGAGTGGTTCACCACCTCCCCGCCGCCCGTCAACAACTTCGACATCGTGCCACGCATCCGGTCGGTCGAGCCGATGAAGGACATCCGCCGCCAGGTGGCGCGCGAGCGCGGCCTTGGCGACGCTGCCCCCGCGCCGGTCGCCGAGTCGGCCATCAGGACATGAGCACCCGGGCCGCAACCGTCGGCGTCGCACGGCCGGCCTCGCCGGCACGGCGGCTGATCGCCGACTACGTCGAGCTGACCAAGCCGAAGGTCCAGTCGCTGCTGCTCCTGACGACGGTCGCAACGATGCTGGTCGCGGGCTCGCCCTCGGTGTCGCTCGTGCTGCTGACCTGCCTGGGCGGCTACCTCAGCGCGGGCGGCGCGGGCGCGGTCAACCACTGGTTCGACCGCGACATCGACGCGCAGATGACGCGCACCGCCACGCGCCCGATCCCGAGCGGCCGCGTGGCGCCCAATGCGGCACTCGTCTTCGGCTTCGTGCTGGCAGCGCTGTCACTGGTCGAGCTGTCGCTGTTCGTGAACACCACCGCCGCGCTGCTGAGCTTCAGCGGCTTCCTGGGCTACGTCTTCGTCTACACGGTCTGGCTCAAGCGCCGCACGCCGCAGAACATCGTGATCGGCGGCGCGGCGGGCGCGGTGCCGCCGCTCGTCGGCTGGGCCGCCGTGCGCGGGACCGTCGGCGGGACGGCGATCCTGCTGTTCGCGATCGTGTTCTTCTGGACGCCGCCCCACTTCTGGGCGCTGTCGCTGCTCATGAAGGACGAGTACGCGAAGGTCGGCGTGCCGATGCTCCCGGTCGTCCGCGGCGAGGACGAGACGCGGCGCCAGATCCTCCTCTACAGCGTCCTGCTGTACGCGGTGACGCAGCTGCCGTTCTGCGCGGGCGGCTTCGGCGCGATCTACCTCGTCGCATCGCTCATCCTCGGCGGCGCGTTCATCGGCGGGGCCGTGCTGCTACAGCGGCGCGCCGATCGACGCAGCGCCCTCAAGCTCTACCTGTTCAGCCTGCTCTACCTCGCGCTGCTGTTCTGTGCGATGGTGATCGACGCGAAAGTGATCTGAGGATGGACCGCAAGCTCGCTCGCAAGAACATCCGCTCCGGCATCCTCGTCGGCGCGCTGTGCCTGTTCATGTTCGGGATGACCTACCTCGCGGCCTGGATCTACGTCCACCCATGAGCCCGCTCGATCCCGAGATCCCGCCGACCGGCGAGGAGATCCACCTCCCCGGCCCGTCGATCCAGCCGTTCCTGGTGGCTCTCGGCGTCGCCTGCTTCATCGTCGGCCTGACCTGGAAGACATGGCTGCTGATCGGCGGCGCCGTACTGGTGATCGTCGTGACCGGCTTCTGGATCCGTGACGCCCGCCGCGAGCTCGACTCGCTGCCGATCGAGCACCGGCATTAGCGCGCGTCTAGGTCGTCGGCGCCGCCGCGGACGCCGGGACCTCGCAGATCGCCCCGTCGTCGGTCCAGCAGCGGACCACGTCGCGCACCGAGAGGATGCCCGCGATGTCGCCGCCCTCGGTGACCACGAGGTGGCGGAATCCGCCGCGCACCATCGCGACGGCCGCCTCCTCGAGCGACCAGTCGGGGGCGGCGAACACGAGGCTCGCGGTCAGGTGGTTGCCGACGACCTCGCCGGCGGGATCCTGGCCGGCGCCGATGGACTCCATGAGGTCGCGCTCGGTGATGATCCCCGGGCCCGGCGAATCAGGGTCGATGACAACGGCCGCGCCGACTCTGCGGTCGGACATGAGGCGCGCGGCCTCGCGCAGCGTGTGCTGCGGCCCGACCGTGAGGACCACAGTGCTCATCCCGTCACGTACTTGCATGCAACCTCACTCCAGCCCAGATGCTTGCTTGCAACGTTTGACTCAATGTCAACCCTAGCAACGATGAGCGCTCGGGGTGACGAGCGCCAACGCGCCAGCTTGGGAAGCTGTCGGGTGTTCCGCGCATCCTCTCGGACACACCACCCGTAAGAGCCCCTGGATGCCACAACAACGTTCGAGCACGGTCCGCCTGCGGACGAGCCTCTTCGAAGAGGCCGTCGCCATCGTCTCCGAGGAGTACGAGCGCGACCTCGCGCTCGACGAGATCGCCCGGCGCGTCGCGTCCTCGCGGCGCCAGCTGCAGCGCGCCTACGCCGAGATCGGCCACACGACGTTTCGCTCGCATCTGACGGCGGTCCGGATGGATGCCGCGGCCGAGCTGCTCGCCCGCGGCACGCTCACGGTCCGCGAGGTCGCTCAGCGCGTCGGCTACCGCCAGCCCGCCCAGTTCGCCAAGGCGTTCCGCCGCCACCACGGGATGGCTCCGTCCACGTACCGCTCGCGCCGCCGGATGGCCGTCGCCGGCCACCCGGCGATCCGCGCCGCGGCCTGAGTCACCCCGCCAACAGGGCCGCGCTCGCGATGTGACGTCCATCGCGCCCAGGACATAGGATGCGCGCCGACATGGAGCGAGGCAGAGACGCTTCGCTGAGACCGACCGTGATCCGCGCGGTCGTCCTCGGCGTCATCGCATCGATCATCGGGATCGTCCTGGGGCTGCTCATCAACTGGTTCCCCAG
>VAYD01000056.1 GCA_005883905.1 Actinomycetota bacterium | reverse complement strand
GGCGTCCGGCTCGACGCCCGGCGGCGAGCTGACGGTCGAGCGGGTGCGCGCCATCGGACCGCAACGTCGTGCTCTACCGGTCCGCCTCGGGTGCGCCGGTGGCGCTCGAGGACCGCTGCGCGCACCGCGGCTATCCGCTCTTGCAAGGACGCCTCGACGGCGACCGGCTCGTCTGCGGTTACCACGGCTTCACGTACGACACCCCCGGGCGCTGTCGTGCCGTTCGCCCGGGCTACCGCGGCTGAGCCGTGCTCACCCGGGCGCCAGCTCCGTGGTCGGCGTGGTCCGCAGGAGGCCGTCGAAGGCCTCTTCAGGTGTCTCGTCGCCGTGCACGACCGCGTGGACGTGCTGGGCGATCGGCATCTCGACGCTGTGCGCGGCCGCGAGGTCGACGACCGCATCGCACGTCTTGACGCCCTCGGCGACCATGCGCATCTCGCTACGGATCTCGTCGAGGGTGCGGCCGAGTGCGAGCTGCTCGCCGACCGTACGGTTGCGGCTGCGCGGACTGATGCACGTCGCCAGCAGATCGCCGAGCCCCGCCAGGCCGGCGAAGGTGTCCTCGCGTCCGCCGCGCGCGACGCCCAGCCGGGTGAGCTCGCGCAGGCTGCGCGAGATGACGGCCGCCCGCGTGTTGTCGCCCGCGCCGAGGCCCTGCGCCATCCCGGCGGCGATAGCGAAGACGTTCTTGAGGGCGCCGGCCAGCTCCGCGCCCGCGACGTCGGTGCTCGTATAGACGCGGAACACCCGCGTGCGAAACAGGTCCGCCAGAGCCGCGGAGACGTGCTCGTCGGGCATGGCGATCACCGCCGCCGCCGCGTAGCCGCGCAGCACCTCGACCGCGATGTTCGGCCCGGTCAGGACACCGGCGGGATGGCCCGGCGCCACCTCGTCGACGACCTCCGTCATCCGCCGGTGCGTCACCGGCTCGAGGCCCTTGGTGAGGCTGACGATCGGGATCCACGGGCGAAGGCACGGCGCCAGCCGTTCGAAGACAGCCCTGAAGCCGTGCGAGGGCACGGCCATGACGAGCACGTCGGCCTCGGCGACCGCCTCTTCGAGGTCGGCGGTGGCGCGCAGCGCCCGGGGCAGCTCCTCGCCGTCGAGGTAGTCGCCGTTGACGTGCTCGAGGGCGATCTGCTCGGCGAGCTCAGGGCGTCGCGCCCAGAGCGTCGTCGGTGCGTTGCGCGCGGCGATGGCGGCGACGGTCGTCCCCCAGGAACCGGCGCCGATGACCGCGACGCGCGTCTCGCCCGTCAACCGTCCGCCTTCTCGGGTCGGCTGCCCGCCGCGGCGTGCTCGGTCACTGCCGACGTCGCCGCGCGCGGGGCGCGGATGCGCTCGTCGTACGCGGCGCGCGCGGCGGGATCGACGTCGAGGAACGTCCGATCCGCGCCGAGGCGGCGATTGATCGCGTCGCGCAGCCGCCGTCCGAGCAGCGGCTGCACGCGCAGGATGGCGCCGACGGAGCGCGGGACGTAGACGTCGGCCCGGGGCCGGGCGATCGCGGCGGCGATCGCGGCGGCCACGTCGTCGGGCGCCACCGTCGGGACGAAGCGCGTGCCCTTGGTGCCGGCGATGAGCTCGGTCGCCGTGAAGGACGGCATGACGCAGGTGAACGCCACGCCGCGGCCGGCGTGCTCGACGCGAGCGGTTTCGGTCAGCGACACGATGGCGGCCTTGCTGGCCGCGTAAGAGGCGCCGCCCGGCACGGGGGACTTCCCGGCGGCCGACGCGACGTTGACGATGTGGCCGCGGCCGCGGCGGAGCATGCCGGGCAGGGCGAGCTTCGTGCCGGTCAGGCAGCCGAGGACGTTGACCTCGAAGACGCGCCGAGCCACGTCGTCGGGCTCGTCGATCATCGGGCCGATGGGCATGATCCCGGCGTTGTTGACGAGCACGTCGAGCGGGCCCAGCTCGCGCTCGATGAGCGCCAGGAACGCCGCGAAGGAGTCGCGGTCGGTCACGTCGAGACCTGAGGCGAGGACGTCGGCGCCCAGCCGATCGGCGGCCGCGGTGACCGCCTTGCCGTCGACGTCGCCGATCGCGACCCGCGCGCCGGCGGCGCGCAGGGCCCGTGCGGTCGACAGCCCGATCCCACGCCCGCCGCCGGTGATGGCGACGACGCGGCCCTTCACGTCGTTGACGCTTTCCATGCTCATCTCTCTTGCGCGTGGAACAGAATGTCCGTACAGTATGTCCACACATGAGGTGTGCTTGTCAAGACGGCTGGACAGGGTGCCCGGACACAACGGCATGAGACTCGCCATGATGCTGCCGGCGTCGCCCGCGCCGTTCGCCGAGGTGGCGGCCCGCGTCGCCGACCTCGAGCGCGCCGGGCTGGACGTCGTGCTCGTCCCCGAGGCGTACTCGTTCGACGCCGTCAGCCAGGTCGGCTACCTGGCGGCCCGGACCGAGCGGCTGGAGATCGGGACGGGGATCGTCAACGTCTACTCGCGCAGCGCCACGCTGCTGGGCCAGACCGCGGCGGGGTGCGACTACGTCTCGGGCGGCCGGTTCCTCCTCGGTGTGGGTGTCTCGGGCCCGCAGGTGATCGAGGGGTTCCACGGGATCCCGTACGAACGCCCGCGCTCGCGGACGCTCGACTGCATCGAGGTGGTCCGCAAGGTCGTAGCCCGGGAGGTGCTCGTCCACGAGGGTCCCACGGTCGAGGTCCCGTTGCGCGACGGGCGGGGCACCGGCCTCGGCAAGCCGCTGAAGCTCATCAACCGCCCCGTGCGACCCGCCGTGCCCATCTGGTGGGCGGCGATGCTCGGCAAGGCGGTCGAGAGCGCCGCGGAGGTCGCCGACGGGTGGATGCCGCTGATGTTCGTGCCCGAGGCCGCGGACGACGTCTGGGGCGCGGCGCTGGCGGCCGGGCGCGCCCGGCGGTCGCGCAGCCTCGGGCCGCTCGAGGTGGTGGCGGGCGGCCGGGTGGCCATCGGTGACGACGTCCCGGTCGACGACGTCCTGGACGACGCCCGCGCCTCGGCGGCCCTCTACGTCGGCGGCATGGGCGCCCGCGGCAAGAACTTCTACAACGAGATCGTCAGCCGGGCGGGGTTCGCCGACGCTGCCCGGACGATCCAGGACCATTACCTCGACGGCCGCAAGGACCAAGCTGCCGCCGCCGTGCCGCGCGAGCTGCTTGACCGGCTCCATCTGGTCGGGCCTGCCGGCCACATCCGCGAACGCGTCGCCGCCTTCCGCGCCGCCGGGGTCACGACCCTGATGGTCGAGCCCGTCGGTGAGGACCCCGTGAGGATGATCGAGCGCTTGCGCGAGATCGTCGACGAGATCGGCTGAGAATCAAAGGAGAGATGATGTCTGCAGTCGCCGAGCAACGTCCCGACGCCGTCGAGGCCGCGCCGGGAGCCGCCACCATGTGCGAGGCGTTCCAGGCGGTCGCCCGGCGCTACGCCGACCAGGTCGCGCTGCGCACCGCCGACGGCTCGCTCGAGATCACGTTCGCCGAGTACGCCGAGCGTGTGCGACGGCTCGCCGCCGGCCTGGCGGCGCTCGGCGTCCGCCGCGGGGACACCGTCGGGCTCATGATGAGCAACCGCCCCGAGTTCCACCTCTGCGACACCGCTGCCTTCCACCTCGGCGCGACCCCGTTCTCGCTCTACAACACGCTTGCCCGGGACCAGCTGGCCCACGTCCTCGTCAACGCGCAGGCCCGCGTGGTCATCGCCGAGCCGGAGTATCTGGACCGCCTGCGCGCCGCACGGGGCGAGAGCGGCGAGCCGAGCGTGCTCGTCGACGTCGAGTCCCTGTCCGAGCTCGAGCAGCGCGGCGACCCGGACTTCGACTTCGAACGCGCCTGGCGCGCCGTCCAGCCCGACGACGTCCTGACCCTCATCTATACGTCGGGGACGACGGGGCCGTCCAAGGGCGTGGAGATCACGCACGCGAACATGCTCGCCGAGTGTCGCGCCGTGGCGTCCGTCCTGCCCGTCCGGCCCGGCGCGCGGATCACCTCCTACCTGCCCTCGGCGCACATCGCCGACCGCTGGTCGTCGCACTACAACCAGATCGTCTTCGGGATCCAGATCACCGACGTCGCCGATGCGCGGCAGATCGCCGCGGTGCTGCCGCAGCTCAAGCCCACGATCTGGGGCGGCGTGCCCCGCGTCCTCGAGAAGCTCAAGGCCGGCTTCGAGGCCCAGCTTGCCGGCGAGCCTGACGAGCAGCGCCGCCGCGCCGTCCACCAGGCCATCGAGATCGCCCGCGAGAAGGTGCGACTCGAACAGGCGCGCAAGCCGGTGCCCGAGGAGCTCGCCCGCCGGCACGCGGTGGCCGACGAGCAGGTGCTGTCCAAGCTGCGTGCGAGGCTCGGGCTCGACGAGGCGGAGTGGATCCTCGTGGGCGCCGCGCCGATGCCGCGCGAGCTGCACGAGTTCCTGCTCGCACTCGGGCTGCCCGTCCTCGAGCTGTACGGCATGTCCGAAGCGTCGTGCGTGCTCACCGTCT
>VAYD01000152.1:9915-14198 GCA_005883905.1 Actinomycetota bacterium | reverse complement strand
ATCCGCGACGCCGAGACCACCGATCGGTCGGCCCGGTGGATCCGCGCAAACCAGCGCGACGACGGCTCGTGGGCCAACTTCCGCGGCGGGCCGGGCGACGTGTCGACCACGGTCGAGGCATACGTCGCGCTGCGTCTCGCGGGCGACGCGCCGGACGCGGCGCACATGGCGGCCGCCTCCGCGTTCGTCCGCCGTGCCGGTGGCCTGGAGAACGCGCGCGTGTTCACCCACCTGTGGCTGGCGCTGTTCGGGGCCTGGCCATGGGAGTGCGTGCCGGCCGTGCCCGCCGAGGTCGTCCTGCTGCCCGCGTGGTTCCCGCTCAACGTGTACGACTTCGCCTGCTGGGCGCGCCAGACGATCGCCGCGCTGGCGGTCGTGATGGCGTACCGGCCGCGGCGGCCGCTGCCGTTCGATCTCGGCGAGCTCCACGGCACGCGCGAGCCGGCCACCCGCCGCGCACGCACGTGGCGCGGCCTGGCGCTGACGCTCCTGGACCGCGTCGTGCACCGCTACGAGCGCCGGCCGATCCGCCGCCTGCGCGACATCGCGCTGGATCGTGCCGAGCGCTGGATCGTCGACCGCCAGGAGGCCGATGGATCATGGGGCGGAATCCAGCCGCCGTGGGTGTACTCGATGATCGCCCTGCACCTGCGGGGCTACGGGTTCGACCACCCGGTGATGCAGCGCGGGTTCGAGGGCCTCGATCGCTTCACGATCGACGACGCGTCCGGGCGCCGGCTCGAGGCGTGCCAGTCGCCGGTGTGGGACACCGCGCTGTCGCTGATCGCGCTGGCCGACGCCGGCTTGGAGCGCAACGACGCCGCGATCGTCCGCGGGGCGGACTGGTTGCTGGAGCAGCAGGTCCTGGGGCGCGGTGACTGGTCGGTGCGCCGGCCGGACCTGGCGCCGGGCGGATGGGCGTTCGAGTTCGCCAACGCGAACTACCCCGACGTCGACGACACGGCCGAGGTCGTGCTCGCGCTGCGCGCCGTCGACCACCCTGACCCTGCCCGCGTGCAGCGCGCGATCGATCGCGGCGTCGCGTGGGTCGAGGGGATGCAGAGCGCCGACGACGGGTGGGGCGCCTTCGACGCCGACAACTGCCGCGCGCTGGTGCGCGACCTGCCGTTCTGCGACTTCGGCGAGGTGATCGACCCGCCGAGCGCGGACGTCACCGCCCACGCGGTGGAGATGCTCGCCGCGGTGGGGCGGCCGACGCGCGGCGGGGCCGAGTGGCTGCTCGCCGCGCAGGAGGCCGACGGCTCGTGGTTCGGGCGATGGGGCGTCAACCACCTCTACGGCACCGGCGCCGCCGTGCCCGCGCTGGTCGCGGCGGGAATCGACCCGTCGGGCGAGCGGATCCGGCGCGCCGTGCGCTGGCTCGAGGATCACCAGAACGCCGACGGCGGGTGGGGCGAGGACTGCCGCTCCTACGACGACCCGGCCTGGATCGGCCGCGGTGCGAGCACCGCGTCGCAGACGGCGTGGGCCCTGCTGGCCCTCCGCGCCGCGGGCGAGGATTCGCTCGCCGTGCGCCGCGGCGTGCGCTGGCTCGTCGACACCCAGCGACCGGACGGGACATGGGACGAGCCGCAGTTCACGGGCACCGGCTTCCCGGGGCACTTCTACATCAATTACCACCTGTACCGGCTCGTGTTCCCGCTGATGGCGCTCGGAAGGTGCGCGCGGTGAGCGCGGTCGCGGCACCGTCGCGCGGCGCCGTCATGGCGCGCGCCCGTAGCGAGAACTTCCCGGTGGCGAGCCGCTGGCTGCCCGGCAGCGTCGCGGGCCACCTGATGGCGATCTACGGCTTCGCCAGGCTCGTCGACGACCTCGGCGACGAGGCGCCCGGCGATCGCCTCGCGCTGCTCGACTGGGCCGAGCACGAACTCGACCGGATCTACGCGGGCGTCGACCCCGAGCACGCGGTGATGCGCGCGTTGGCGCCGACCGTGCACGCCTGCGGGCTGCCCCCTGAGCCGTTTCGCCGGCTCATCGCCGCCAACCGCCGCGACCAGACCGTGACGCGCTACGACACCTTCGCCGAGCTCTTGGCGTACTGCAACCTCTCGGCCGCGCCCGTGGGCGAGCTCGTGCTGCACGTCTTCGGCGCCGCGACGCTGCAGCGGATCGCGCTCTCCGACGAGGTCTGCGCCGGCCTCCAGATCGTCGAGCACCTGCAGGACGTCGGCGAGGACTTCTCGCGCGCGCGTGTGTACCTCCCGCAGGAGGATCTCGCGCGGTTCGGCTGTGCCGAGGACGAGCTCGGCGCGGCATCGGCGGGCCCGGCGCTGCGCGCCGTCGTCGCCTTCGAGGCCGGCCGCGCCCGCGAGCTGCTGGCCGCCGGGGCGCTGCTCGCGCGCCAGTTGCCGCTGCGGGCCCGTCTCGCGGTCGCCGGCTTCGTCGCGGGTGGACGCGCCGCGCTCGACGGACTGGAGCGCGCCGGATGGGACCCGCTCGCGAACCCGCCGAGCCGCTCGCGCCGCGACTTCGCGGCGGCATTCGCCCGATCGGCGGTGGGCCGATGACGGTCCCGGCCTTCGAGGTCGAGTACGCCTACCGCGGCTGCGAGCAGATCACGCGCCACGAGGCGGCGAACTTCTTCTACGGCATCCGCCTGCTGCCGCAGCCCAAGCGCCATGCGATGAGCGCGGCGTACGCGTTCGCCCGCCGGGTCGACGACATCGGCGACGGCGACCTCGGCGTCGACGAGAAGCTCGCCGGTCTCGACGCGATGCGCGACAACCTCGCGACGGTGCCGCTCGGCGGCACGCTCGGCGACCCGATCACCACGGCGCTCGCCCACGCGCATGCGCGCTACGACCTGCCGCTCGACGCGCTCGGGCTGCTCATCGACGGGGTCGAGCTCGACGTTCGCGACACGTCCTACGAGACCTTCGACGAGCTCGTGACCTACTGCCGCGCCGTCGCGGGATCGGTCGGGCGCCTATGCCTGGCGATCTTCAACGGCGGCGCCGCCCGCGACGCGCAGGCGGTCCAGCTCGCGGACGACCTGGGCGTTGCGATGCAGCTGACGAACATCCTGCGCGACGTGCGCGAGGACCACGCGCGCGGGCGCGTCTACCTGCCCGCCGAGGACCTGCGGCGCTTCGGGTGCGAGGACCTGCCCGACGTCTCGAACGAGCAGGCGGTGCCGTTGATCGTGTTCGAGGCCGCCCGCGCGCGCGAGTGGTTCGACCGCGGGCTCGGGCTCGTCGCCGTGCTCGATTCCCGCAGCGCGTCGTGCGTGCTCGCGATGACCGGCATCTACCGCGGCATCCTCGAGCGGATCGAGCGCCGCCCGGAGACGATCCTGAGCCGGCGGATCTCCCTCCCCGCGTGGGAGAAGGCGTGGGTCGCGGCCCGCAGTGTCGCGGCGGTGAGGGCATGAGGCGCCAGGTTGTCATCGTGGGTGGCGGGCTCGCCGGCATCGCGGCGGCGCTCGACTGCGCCGACGCCGGCGCCGAGGTCACGCTGCTGGAGTCGCGCGCGCGGCTGGGCGGCGCGGCGTACTCGTTCGCGCGCGACGGCGTCGTCGCCGACAACGGGCAGCACGTCTTCCTGCGCTGCTGCACCGCCTACCGCGGGCTGCTCGAGCGGGTCGATGCGCTGGACATGGTCACGCTGCAGGAGCGCCTCGCGATCCCCGTGCTCGCTCCGGGCCGGCCGACGGCGTGGCTGCGCCGCAACGGGCTAGCGGCGCCGCTGCACCTCGCGGGCGCGGTCGCGCGCTACCGGCTGGTCGTCCGGGCGATGCAGGCACTGCGCGCCGTCGACCGCGAGGATCCGGCCACCGATGACCGCTCGTTCGGCGACTGGCTTGCCGAGCAGCATCAGGGGCAGGACGCGATCGAGTCCGTGTGGAACCTGATCGCGCGGCCGACGCTCAACCTCCTCCCAGAGGAGGCGTCGCTCGCCCAGGCCGCCCAGGTCTTCCAGGTCGGCCTGCTCGAGGACGCCGCCGCGGCCGATATCGGCTACGCGCGCGTTCCGCTGTCGCACATCCACGACCGCGCGGCGCGCCGTGCGCTGGAGCGGGCCGGCGTGGACGTGCGCATGCGGCGCGGCGCGACGGCGATCGTCCCGGACGGAGACACGCTGCGGGTCGAGATCAACGCGGCGCCGGTCGTCGAAGCCGACGCGGTCGTCCTCGCCGTGCCGCACGAGCGCGCCGCGCGCCTGCTCCCGGCGGCAGCGGGCGTCGACTCCGCGCGGCTGATGCGGCTCGGCCGCTCAGCGATCGTCAACGTGCACGTCGTCTACGACCGCCGCGTGCTCGAGCA
>VAYD01000152.1:0-9899 GCA_005883905.1 Actinomycetota bacterium | reverse complement strand
CGACCGGACCGCGGGCGCCGGCCTCGACTCCGGCCAGTACCTCGCGGTGTCGCTCTCCGCGGCACGCGAGGAGCTCGACGCGAGCATCGAGGACCTCCGCGCCCGCTACCTCCCGGCGCTCGCCGAGCTGCTGCCGGCGGCCCGCGACGCGAACGTGGAGACGTTCTTCGTCACGCGTGAGCACACCGCGACCTTCCGCGCCGCGCCCGGCTCGCGGGCGCTGCGTCCCGGGCCGCGCACGCGCCTGCCCGGCCTGGTGCTCGCGGGCAGCTGGACCGACACCGGTTGGCCGGCCACGATGGAAGGGGCCGTGCGCAGTGGGCAGGCGGCCGCATGCGAGGCGCTCGCTGCACTCGCCGCGGCGCCGCGGCGCGAACGCACGGCGGTGGCCGTATGAGCGCGGCCGTTCCAGCACGCAACCTGTTCGTCGTCGCTCCGCTGTCGGTGGAGGCGCGGGCGGTGCGCGCGGGCGCCCCGTGGGCGGAGGTCTGCCGCATCGGCATGGGTCCGCGGCGCGCGGCGCGCAGCACGCACCTCGTCGACCGCGCGGACGCGTCAGCCGTCCTCATCGCCGGCTTCTGCGGCGCGCTGGATCCCGACCTGGAGCCGGGCGACGTCGTGCTCGCAACCGAGGTGCGCGGCCCGACCGGCACCACGGTCTGCTCGGACCCGGCGATCCTCGCGGGCGTGCTGCGCCGCGGCGGCCTGAACGTCCGCGTCGGCCCGATCGCGTCGAGCCAGCGCCTCGTCATCCGCGAGCGCCGCCGAGCGCTGCAGCGCAGCGGCGCCCTCGCCGTCGACATGGAGTCGGCGTGGCTCGCGCCGGCTGCTCGCGACGCGCCGCTGATCACGCTGCGCGTCGTCCTCGACACGCACCGGCACGAGCTCCACCGGCCGCTGCAGACGCTTGCCGGCGCCGCCGTCGCGTACCGGGCCCTGCGGCGCGCATGCGCGCTCGTCGAGGAATGGACGCACGCCCTCGGGAGCCGGGAGGTGGTGCTCGCCGCGCCGCGCGCGTCGTGCGCCGGCGTCGATCGCGCGGTGGAGATCGTGGAGCGCGCGCTCGACGATCACGGGGCGCCCGTCTACGTGCGCAAGCAGATCGTGCACAACGCGCACGTGGTGAGCCGGCTCGAGCAGCGCGGCGCGATCTTCGTCGACGAGCTGGACGATGTGCCGCCCGGGGCGACCGTGATCTTCTCGGCCCACGGCGTGTCGCCCGCAGTGCGCAGCGCGGCGGCCGAACGCGGGCTCGACGTCATCGACGCCACCTGCCCGCTGGTGGCCAAGGTCCACGCCGAGGCCCGGCGCTTCGCGGCGGCGGGCTTCGACATCGTGCTCGTCGGGCACGAGGGCCACGAGGAGGTCGACGGCACGCGCGGCGAGGCGCCGGGCCGAACACACGTGATCGCCAGCCGCGACGAGGTCGACGGGCTGCGCGTCGACGATCCCGAGCGCGTCGCCTACCTCACGCAGACGACGCTCGCGATCGACGAGACGGCCGGCGTCGTCGGCGCGCTGCGCGAGCGGTTCCCGGCTCTTGTCGGACCCGCCTCGAGCGACATCTGCTACGCGACGCAGAACCGCCAGGACGCCGTACGCGCGCTGGCGGCAGACTGCGACGTCGTGCTCGTCGTCGGCTCGGTCAACTCGTCGAACTCGCGGCGCCTGGTCGAGGTCGCCGAGCGGGCGGGCTGCCGCGCCGCCCTCGTCGAGGACGCCGGGGCGATCCTGCCCGAGCTGCTGACAGGGACGCGGCGCGTCGGGCTGACGGCCGGCGCCTCGGCCCCGGAGGAGCTCGTCGACAGCGTCGTGAGCGCGCTCGGCGGGCTCGGCGCGGTGACGGTGAGCGAGCGCGTCACCGCCCGCGAGGACGTGCAGTTCAAACTGCCCCCGACGGCGGCTCGCCGGAGGTGATCCCTTGCCCGTCCCGATGAGACAGTCCGCGCGCGTGGCCGCGTATCTGGCGAAGCAGAAGCTGCGCCGGCGCGACAAGTTCCCGCTGCTGGTGGAGCTCGAGCCGCTGTTCCAGTGCAACCTGGCGTGCTCGTTCTGCGGGAAGATCCAGCACCCGGAGCACATCCTCAAGCGCAGGATGCCCGTCGAGCAGGCCATCGCGGCGATCGAGGAATCCGGCGCGCCGATGGTCTCGATCGCGGGCGGCGAGCCGCTCATCCATCCAGAGATCCACCTGATCGCGCAGGAGCTGCTCAGGCGCAAGAAGTTCGTCTTCCTGTGCACGAACGCGATCCTGCTGGAGAAGAAGCTCGACAACTTCGAGCCGTCTCCCTACTTCACCTGGGTCGTGCATCTCGACGGGCTGCGCGAGCGTCACGACCGGTTCGTCGAGCGCGACGGGATCTTCGACAAGGCGGTCGAGGCGATCAGGGAGGCGAAGGCGCGTGGCTTCAGGGTCGGCACGAACACCACGTTCCTCACGACCGACACGCCGGAGACCGTCAGAGAGGTGCTCGACTACCTCAACGACGACCTCGGCGTCGACACGATCCAGATCTCGCCCGCGTACGCGTACGAGAAAGCGCCCGACCAGGAGCACTTCCCCGGGGTGGCGCAGACCCGCCGGCTGTTCTCGGCGGCGTTCGCCGACGGCGCGCGCAAGCGGTGGCGCCTCAACCACTCGCCGCTCTTCCTCGACTTCCTCGAGGGCAAGGTCGACTTCCAGTGCACGCCGTGGGCGATCCCGAGCTACTCGATCTTCGGCTGGCAGCGTCCCTGCTACCTGATGGCCGACGGCTACACGAAGACCTACCGGGAGCTGATCGAGACGACCGACTGGGACGCCTACGGCCGCGGGCGCGATCCGCGCTGCGACAACTGCATGGCCCACTGCGGGTACGAGCCCACGGCGGTGCTGGAAACCACGCGCTCGCTTCGCCAATCGCTACGCGCACTCGTCCAGAGCTGAGACATCGGGCAAACTGGGTCGGCACATGCGCGTGCTGGTCGTGGAGGACGAGGCGAAGCTGGCGGGGTTGCTGCGTCACCGGCTGCGCCGGGAGGGAATGGGCGTCGACGTTGCGAGCAACGGCGAGGAGGCGCTCGTGCGCGCGACGGCGACGGACTACGACCTGATCCTGCTGGACCTGATGCTGCCGGGCATCGACGGCTTCGGCGTCTGCCGGCGGCTGCGCGAGCAGAGCATCTGGTCGCCGACGCTCATGCTGACCGCCCTCGGCGACGTGGACGACCGCGTCCGCGGGCTCGACAGCGGCGCCGACGACTACCTCGTCAAGCCGTTCTCGTTCGACGAGCTGCTGGCGCGCGTGCGCGCGCTGCTGCGCCGCGGCGCGCCGCCGCGGCCGGCCGTGCTCACGGTCGGCGACCTGCGGCTCGATCCTGCAAGCCACCAGGCATGGCGCGGTGGCACGCGGCTGTCGCTGACGTCGCGCGAGTTCGCGCTGCTGGAGATGTTCATGCGGCGGCCCGGGCAGGTGCTCAACCGCTTCGAGCTGCTCGAGCACGTGTGGGACGGGACCTACGAGAACCGCTCCAACGTGATCGAGGTCTACGTCGGGTACCTCCGCGACAAGCTCGGCCGCGAGGCGATCGAGACGGTTCGCGGCGCCGGCTATCGACTGCACATCGATGACGATCCTCGCTGACCTGATCAGCCGCCTGCCGATCCGGGTGCGGCTCTCGCTCGCGTTCGCCGGGGTGATGATCGTGCTGTTCGGCGGCCTCGCGCTGCTCCTGCACACGCGCTTCGTGTCCAGCCTCGACGCCGGGATCAACCGCGGGTTGCGCACCCGCGCCGCCGACCTCGCGACGCTCGTGCGGGCCCGCGAGGGCCGCCCGCTGCGCCCGGGCACGCAGCTGCCCGAGAGCGGCGGCGCCTTCGCCCAGGTCCTGACGCCGTCGGGTGGGATCGTCGACTCGACGCCCGGCCACGGGGCGAAGTCGCTGCTGACCCGCGACGAGGTCCGGCGCGCGCTGAACCAGCGCGTGCTCATCGCTCGCCGCGAGAACGCGCGGGTCGTCGCCGAGCCGCTCGCGGCCCCGCCGGCCGCGGTGCTTGTCGTCGGCTCGTCGCTGTCGCAGCGCGATCGCGCGTTGCGCACGCTCGACGAGATGCTCTTCATCGGCGGGCCGATCCTGCTCGTGCTGACGTGCGTGGCCGGCTACGCCCTCGCCGCGTTCGCGCTGGCGCCGGTCGAGCGGATGCGCGGGCGTGCCGCGCGGATCTCGGGCTCCGGCCACGGCGACCGCCTGCCGGTTCCGCGCGCCCACGACGAGCTGTACCGGCTGGGGGACACGCTCAACCAGATGCTGAACCGGCTGGAGGAGGCGATGGATCGCGAGCGGGTCTTCGTCGCCAACGCCGGCCACGAGCTGCGCACCCCGCTCACGATCCTCAAGCTCGAGCTCGAGGTGACGCTCACCGAGCGCCTGTCGCACGAGGACCTCGAGCGCCGGCTGCAGTCGGCCGCCGAGGAGGTCGACCGGCTCTCGAAGCTCGCCGAGGACCTGCTCGTCATCGCGCGCGCGGACCAGGGCCGCCTGCCGGTGGACAAGCGCCCGGTCGAGATCGAGCCGGTTCTGCGCGCCGTCACGGACCGGATCGCGGGCGCCGCGCGTGGCGAGAGCAGGCTCGTCCGTGCCGAGAGCGCGGGATCGCTCGTGGTCCCGGCCGACCGCGACCGGCTCGAGCAGGCGCTGACGAACATGGTCACGAACGCGCTCAACCACGGCAACGGCCCGGTCCTCCTGACCGCTCGCGAACGCAACGGGCACGTCGAGATGCACGTGCTCGACGAAGGTCCCGGCTTCGCCCCCGAGTTCCTGCCGCGCGTCTTCGAGCGCTTCTCGCGGGCCGATCCGGCGCGCTCGCGCGGCGGCGCCGGGCTCGGCCTGTCGATCGTGCGCGCCATCGCCGAGGCGCACGGCGGTACGGCCGAAGCGGCGAACCGCGCGGAGGGCGGCGCGGTGAGCGTCCGCGCTCGCACGTAACGTCCGGCCCGCCATGGAAGCCGCCGCCGCGCTCACGACCCCCGATCCGCAGGCCCTGGACGGGATCGACTGGTCGTTCACAGCCGAGGCCGGCGCGCACCCCATCCATGGGCTCCATCCGTACCCGGCGAAGTTCGTGCCGGCGCTCCCGCGTCGGGTGATCGAGGCGCTGACCCGCCCGGGGGATCTCGTCTTCGACCCGTTCGTGGGCAGCGGCACCGCGCTCGTCGAGGCGCTGCTGGCGGGGCGCCGCGGCGTCGGCGGCGATCTCAACCCCGTGGCCGTCGTCGCGGCAACGGCGAAGACACGCCTCCTGTCGGCCGAGCAGGTTGGATCGCTGCAGCGGTGGGCGGCGCAGACCGAGGCGCGTGTCCGCGCCCGCCTGCAGGCGGGCGCGGTGACCCTGCCCGATGCGTGGACGCCCGTCGGAGGACGGCGCTTCAAGGGCCTCGAGTTCTGGTTCGACGAGCAGATCGCGCGCGAGCTCGCCGCGCTGCGCGAGGTCATCCGGGACGAGCTCGATCCCGACGTAGCCGCGGTCCTACGCATGTGCTTCTCGTCGATCATCGTCGCGGTCTCCTGGCAGGACAGCGACACGCGTTACGTGCGCAGGCAGAAGGCCGTCGGCGCCGGCGCCGTGGGGCGGCTCTACGTCCGCCGGCTGCTGGAGAGCATCGACGCGCTCGGCGCGCTTCGGGCCACCGCGCCCGAGGCCGCGACGGTCGTCGCGGCCGACGCGCGGGAGGCCGACTACGTCCGCGAAGGCTCGGCCGCGCTGATGATCACCTCGCCGCCGTACCCGAACGCCTGGAGCTACCACCTCTACCACCAGAACCGCATCCTCTGGCTCGAGGAGGACCCGTGGGAGTTCAAGGCGCGCGAGATCGGACACCACCGCGCCTACTCCGCGGCCAACGGAGCCACGTCCGAGGACTTCGCTCGGGACATGGGCAGCGTGCTCGACCACGCGGCGCGCGCGCTACGGCCCGGCGGCCACGCGGTCGTGGTGATCGGCGACTCGATCGTGCGCGGCGAATTCGTTCGCAACGACCACATCGTCGCCGCTGCCGCTGCGGCGGCGGGGCTCGCGAGCGTGGTCACCTTCAAACGCGTCATCGATCCCAAGCGCAAGGCGTTCATCCCGTCGATCGGGAGCATCAAGACGGAGCACGTCCTTGTCTACCGCCGCTGACCGCCGGCCGGTCGGCTACACGCTGCAGCCGTTCGAGGAGCGACTCGCGCTGCTCGAGCTCGAGCGCGCGCTGGATCCGCGGATGCTCGCGTTCACGGCGCGGATCGGCGGCCATGCGACGCACCAGTTCTACTTCGACCGCTTCACGAAGCTGCAGGGCGACGGCGGTGCGCTCTCGCTGCGGCTCCAGGCGGAGGCGACGAACGACGGCCACCGCGGCGCGGCGCACAACTACCTCACCCACGGCCTGCATTCGTACAAGGGCAAGTACTTCCCGCAGCTGGTGCGCGCGCTGCTCAATGCCGCTCCCGCGGTCGCGCCCGGCCAGGTTGTGGATCCGTTCGTCGGCAGCGGCACGACGACGCTCGAGGCGTCGCTCATGGGCTTCGCTGCCCACGGGATCGACCGCAACCCGCTCGCCGCGCTGATCGCGCGCACGAAGGTCGCGGTACTGCAGCTCGATCCGGATGCGGCGGCGGGCGCGGCCGATGAGCTCGTCGCTTCAGCTGATGCGAGCCGCGGCGGCGACTTGGCGAACCGGCAGTACCTCGAGCGCTGGTTCCCGCCCGACACGCTGCGGCTGATCGAGCGGATCCTCGGCGGCGCCGCGCGGGCCGACGTCGCGCCGGCGCTGCGCGATCTCGCGCGACTCAGCCTCAGCGCGCTGCTGCGGCAGTGGTCGCTGCAGGAGCCGACGCAGCTGCGCATCTTCCGGCGCGAGACCGCGCCGCCCGCCGAGCAGCTGCGGGTCCGGTGGGAGAACGAGGTCCGCCAGACGTGCGCGGGGGTGCTCACCGGCCTGCGTCTGCTGCGCGAGCTGGAGATCGAGCCCGGCGCGGTGTCGACGGTCGAGGGCGACGCGCGCGAGTCGGCAACCTGGCACGGTCAGCAGTTCGACGCGCTCGTGACCTCGCCGCCGTACGCCGCGGCCCTGCCGTACATCGACACCGACCGGTTGTCGATCTACGCGCTCGGGCTGGCCGATGTCGGGGACCGGTCGGCGCTCGAGTGGGCGATGATCGGCAACCGCGAGCTGCGCAAGCGCCAGCGGCTCGATCTCGAGGCTCGGCTGCAAGACAACGCCGACGGGCTGCCCGAGCGCGTCGTGACCGACATCGCCGAGATCAAGCGCCGCAACGACGCCGCCGGCGTCGGCTTCCGTCGCGAGAACCTGCCGGCGCTGCTGTACCGCTACTTCGCCGACATGGCCGCCGTGCTGTGCGAGGCCTCAGCGCACCTGAAGCCCGGCGCGCTATGCGCGATCGTGATCGGCGACAGCTACACGAGCGCCGGTGACGAGCGCTTCCAGATGCGGACCGCCGACTTCCTCTGCGACGTCGCGGAGTCGCTCCGGTTCACCGTCGAGGAGCGGATCGTCATGGGCGGGCAGTCGTCCTATCTCCCGCACCAGCGCAACACGATCCCGAGCGAGGACATCCTGATGTTCCGCGCTCCACACATGGCCTAGGCGTAGCTCCCGGTCCGCCCTGGCGCATTCGCCCGCGGTCCACGCCGAACGAAAATGTTCCCCACGGCCACTTTCGTTCGGCGCCCAAACCGGAGTCCGACCGACAGTCAGTTCCGGGCGCTCGCGCGGTTGCGTTCCATCCTGGTGTTGCTATGCCACATCTGGGTGGCACGCACCGCTGCTTAGGCGTAGCCCCACCGCTTGTCGCTGTTCCGCACGGGCTCGTTCGCGACGGCGTCGTAGCGCTCGAAAAGCGGATCGCTCGGCTTGATCACCCGAGCCGTGTACTCGAAGCCGAGCCCAGGCGGCGCGAGCTCGATGGACAGCAGGTCGCCCTCGTCGGCGTCCTCGTGCACCTGGCGCGAATTGAGCCGGAACTCGTCGCGCCGGGGATAGAAGTACAGGCGCCGGCTCTCCTGCTCGATCGCGCCGGAGAGCCGCCGGAACTCAATCTCCGCATAGCGCTCCTCGTACTCGTTGCCATCGTCGGTGATCACGGGTTCAAGGTCTCCCCAGAAGTCGCGATCGCGGTTGCGCGCCGCGACCGGGATGAACACGTCAGGCGAGTATCCGGGCCGGACCCCCGAATCGCGGCGGCCGAGACGCAGAACGAAGATCGAATGCGCTACACCCGCCCTCGGGATCACGGGCGTCCGCCCGGTCCGCGGAGCGGGTGGCCACCGCACGGCGTCGTCCGTCTCCTCGGGCAAGAGTGGCACCGCGGGCGGGACGGCGACGGCCGACGGCGGGAACAGCGGCGTGTCGCCCTCATCCGCGCTCGCGGTGTCCCGCGTCACCTCCTCCTCATGCTGCCGGCGCCGCGATTCAGCTTCGTTGGGCAGCAGTCCCTGCTTCTTGACCTTGTCGATCAGGTCGCCAGTGGCGACGTGCGCGTTGGGACCGTCCTTGAGGTACTGGATCGCGCCGCGCAGGTCATCGAGGATCGTCTGGTCCTCGCCGGGCGCAAGCTCCAGCACGGCCAGGTCCTCGTAGTTGACCCAAAGCGCGCTCTCGGTGAGGTTGGCCGAGCCGATCAGCGCAAGCCCGCCATCCCGCCCGTCGAAGACGTACGTCTTTGGATGGAAGAGCGGCCGCCCCGGATGGCGGAACAGCCACACCTCGTCGGCGATGCGCGCGAGCGCCCGCACGCCGGCCTCGGACGTGATCTTGCCGTCCAGCCCGACGACGAACGTTGCGTGACCGCCGCGCGTGCGGAACGCCTCGAGCGCGGCCGCGAGGTGCCGGACACCGCTTGCATTCACGAAGCCGACACTTGCGGTGAGGGTCGAATAGCCGTCACCAAGGGCCTCGAGGAGCTCGTCCCCCACGCGCGTGGGCGTCCATGGCTGGCTGACGATGCGAACGATCCGTGACATGACGCCTACACCCTCACCCGCCGCGCGTGCAAGGCCTCGTAGGTCGGGCGGCACGCCTCGGCGACGGCGGCGTCGTGGTCGGAGAGGGACGTCTCGCGTGGGCGCCAGGGCGCGAAGCCGGTCGAGGACCAGACCGCGGCGTACCAATGCGGCGCCCACACGCCGTCGGAGTCGCGCGGCCCCGGCGGCCACGACAGCATCCGGTCGCTGAACGGGATGCCGAGCCAGTCGCACAGCCAGCGCAGGTGCGCCTCGGGCGCGAGCAGGAAGTCCTTCGCGTCGATCACCGGCACGTCCGCATCGTGCTCGTCCCACAGCTCCGCGAGCCAGCCCTGCTGCGGCAGCCCGATGTCCTCGGGCTCACAGGACTCGCGGGAGCGCACGTAGGAGGCGACGACCTCGATCGGGTCGCGGATCAGCAGCACGTTGGAGAAGTCGAGCGTCCAGCGCAGGTCCATGTCCCGGGACACGTGGTGCGCCATGTGCTTGGCGTAGTGGACGGTGCGGCCGGGCGCGAGCGGCTCCAACAGGCCGGCGATCGCGGTCGCGAGGTCTGTGGGCTGCGAGGCGATGACCTCCTCGCGCGCCGGGTGCTCGATCCCGGTGCGATCCAGGTAGGCCGCGTACAGCGGCTCGTCGACGACGACGGCGTCCGGGCGGTTCTCGAACGCCCGCATCATCGCGGTGGAGATGTTTCCGCCACGTCGGCGTCCACGAGCTCGCCGTACAGCGCCTGCAGGCGCTCGACCATCGGCCCGCGGCGGCCGTCGCCGATCGTGCGCCCGTCGACCGACCGCACCGGCACGACGCCGGCGAAGGTGCCTGTGACGAACGCCTCGCGCGCGGAGTACACGTCCGTGAGGGAGAACCGCGTCTCTCGCGCCGGGATGTCGTT
>VAYD01000151.1 GCA_005883905.1 Actinomycetota bacterium | reverse complement strand
CGCCATGCCCGCCCGGACGTCCTCGAGGTCGGCGATCGCCCAAACCTTGGCGGTCCTCGGGCGCGTGGCGAGCAGCTCCGCGGCCGGCGGCCCGCCGCGGCGCACGTCCTCCTCGGTCGGCGGCGGCATGCCCTCGAACGTGTCGAAGAGGTGCAGCTCGCGGTCGGTCACGCCGTGCGCCGCGAGCACGCGCGCGATCGCCTGCATGCTGCCGCCGCGCCAGACGCCGCACTCGACGATGTCGCCCGGGATCGCGTGGTCGACGACGTAGCGCACGGCCACAACGAGCGCGAAGAGCTTCTCGTTCGACGTCATCGTCCAGGGGCGCACGGCGCGGATCACCGCGCGCGCCCCGTCGTCGTAGTAGCGCGGGAACGCCGGCGGCTTGGGCCGCTTCGGCGCCGGCGGCCGAGCCTTCTCCAGCCGGTAGCCCGTCGTGCCCTTCAGGCCCCGGTTCACCACGTCGCGCCAGCCCATGGCGGCGGATAGTGTCAGAGCGATGAGCGAGAACCGTCCCTCCATCGCCGTCGTCGGCGGCGGCTTCGCCGGCGTCGGCGCGGTCGTGATGCTGCGACGCGCCGGCTACGACGACGTCACGGTCTTCGAGCGCGGCGAGCGCGTCGGCGGCGTCTGGCACCACAACACGTACCCAGGCGCGGCGTGCGACGTGCCCTCGCACCTGTACGAGTTCTCGTTCGAGCCCAACCCGCGCTGGTCGCGCCGCTACGCCCCGCAGGAGGAGATCCAGGCCTACCTCGAGGACGTCGCGCGGCGCAATGGCGTGCTCGATCGCATCCGGACGAGCACCGAGGTGCTGAGCGCCGCCTGGCACGAGGAGCGGGCGAAGTGGGTGCTGCAGACGACCGCCGGCGAGCACGAGGCCGACGTGCTCCTGACAGCGTGCGGCCAGCTCTCCGTGCCGTCGGTGCCGCCGCTCCCGGGCCTCGACGACTTCGAAGGCCCGGCGTTCCACACCGCCACGTGGCGCCATGACGTCGACCTGACGGGCAAGCGCGTCGCCGTCATCGGGACCGGCTGCAGCGCGATTCAGGTGGTGCCCGCGATCCAGCCGAAGGTGCAGAGCGTCACGGTCTACCAGCGCTCGCCCGGCTGGACGATCCCGAAGATGGACTACGCCTACAGCGAGCGCGCGCAGCGCCTGTTCGAGCGCTTCCCCGTCCTGCAGCGGCTCGATCGCGCCCTCGTGTTCGGGTTCATGGAGGTCGGCGCGGCGGGGATGACCAACCGCCGCTGGCTGCTCGTGCCGTTCCGCGCGATGGCGCGCTGGAATATCTCGCGCGCGATCAAGGACCCCGAGCTGCGGGCCAAGGTAACGCCGGCCGACGAGGTCGGCTGCAAGCGGGTCATGCTCACCGACGAGTGGTATCCGACGCTCACCAAGCCCAACGTGGAGCTGGTGACCGACCCGGTCGTGCAGATCACGCCGGCCGGCGTGCGCACCGCCGACGGGACCGAGCGAGCGGCCGACGTGATCATCCACGCCACCGGCTTCAGGACGCATGGCTTCGTCGCGCCGATGGAGATCACCGGCGCGACCGGGCAGACGCTCGCCCAGGCGTGGGCCGGCGTGCCGCGCGCCTACCTCGGCATGAGCGTCCCGGGCTTCCCGAACATGTTCCTGCTCTACGGGCCCAACACGAACGGCGGCACCGGCTCGGTCATCTACACGATCGAGGCGAACGTCAACCACGTCGTCGTGGCGCTGCGCGAGCTCGAGCGCGCCCGCGCGCGGCGGATCGAGGTCGATGCCGCGCGCGCCGAGGCATACGACCGCGAGCTGCGCGCCGCGCTGGCCGGCACCGTCTGGCACACCGGCTGCACGAGCTGGTACGTCGACGCCGACGGCAATGACCCCAACCAGTGGCCGTGGCTGTGGTCGACCTACCGCAAGCGCGCCGAGCGCATCGAGCCCGGCGTCTACGAGCTGTCCGCCTGACCGATGCTGCGGCTGGTCACCATCCCGATCAGCCACTACTGCGAGAAGGCGCGCTGGGCGCTCGAGCGCGCCGAGATCCCCTATCGCGAGGAGCGCCACGTCCAGTGCGTCCACGTGCTCTACGCGAAACGTGCCGGCGGCGGGCTCACGGTCCCAGTCCTCGTCACGCCCGACGGCGTGCTCGGCGAATCCGAGGACATCCTGCACTGGGTCGACGCGCGCACGCCGCCCGAGTTCCGGCTGTTCCCCGAGGACCCGGCGCAGCTCGCGGAGGTGGAGACCATCTCGCGCCGGCTCGACGCCGAGCTCGGGCCCAAGGGGCGGCGGCTGATCTACGTGCACATGCTGCAGGACAAGCGGCTGCTGCTGGATGTCAACAACACCGGCGTGCCGCGCTGGGAGGACCGCTTCCTGCGCACCGGGTTCGGTCTCGTTTTGCCGATCGTGAGGCGCCGCCTGGCGATCACGCCGGGCGTCGAGGTCTCCGACGAGCAGGACGTCTTCCGGGAGCTCGACTGGGTGGCGGAACTGCTGTCGGACGGGCGGCCGTACCTCAGCGGCGAGCGCTTCGGCGCCGCCGACCTGACGTTCGGCGCGCTGAGTGCGGCGGTCGTCGCGCCGCCCGACTACGGCACGCCGCTCCCGTCGCTCGAGCAGATGCGTCCCGCGACGCGGGACTACATCGCCCGCGCCCGCGAGCACCGCGCCGGGCAGTTCGCGCTGTTACTCGTCGAGCGTCACCGGCGCGAGACGATCAGCGCCGCGACCGCGTCCGGTCGCTCCAGCGCCGGCAGGTGAGCCGCACGCGGCACGCACTCGAGCACGGCGTGCGGCAGCTCGTCGGCGAGACGGTGCGCGATCGCGATGAAGTCCTGGACGTCGTGCTCGCCCATCACGACCGTGGTGGGCATCGTGATCCGTGACAGGTCCGGCTCGAGCCCGGCCGACTCCGGCTCGGCCTCGAGCTGGAGGCGGAACGCGCGCTCCTGCATCTCGGCGACGAGCTCGCGCACGTCCGGCTCGGCCGATCCGACCCACAGCTCGACGTTGAGCTGCACGGCCTCCTCGACGCGCCCGGCCTCCACCGCGGCGTTCTCCGCGGCGAAGAACTCGCCCATCCGCTCCGACCACTCGTGGCCCGGCAAGGGCGCGTCGATCACGACGAGCCGCTCGACGCGCTCGGGGTGCGCCGCCGCGAACGCCAGCGCCACGAGCCCGCCGAACGATGCGCCGACCAGGACGCACGACTCGATCTCGAGCGCGTCGAGGAGCGCCCCGAGGTCGTCGACGTCCGAGCACTCGCCGGGCCCGTACGTCGTCTCGCCGTGGCCGCGCATGTCGTAGCGCACGACGGTGAAGCGGTGGTCGAGCAGCCCGACGAGCGGCTCCCACATGCGCATGTCGGCGATCCCGGCGTGCACGAGCACGAGCGCCGGCCCGTGGCCGTCGACGCGGTACGCCAGCTGTGCTCCGTCGACGTCAACGGTTCGCATCGCGCCACGCCTTCGCGCCGGTGCCGGCGGTCTGCCAGAACCCGTACGTCCCGTCCTCGCGCAGCTCGCGCGACGCCTCCACCACGGCGCCCATCGCCACGTACGCGAAGCCGCCACCGATCGAGATGCGCGCGACGCCCGCCTCGGCGAGCTGCGCGACCGGCGGCGCGGTCGGCAGCGCCAGCACGTTCACCGGCCGGTCGACGGAGGACACCACGCGGCGGATGTCCTCGATGTCGGTCAGCCCTGGCGCGTAGAGCACGTCGGCGCCCGCCTCCTGGAACGCCTGGAGCCGCGCGATCGTGTCATCCAGGTCGTCACGGTCGTGGATGTGGTTCTCGGCGCGCGCGGTCAGGACGAACGCAGAGCCCGCCGCCTCCGCCGCCGCCGCGACCCGCTCGGTCGCGTGCGCGCGCTCGTAGATCTCAGATCCGGACCAGTCCTCGATCGAGCAGCCTGCCAGCCCGACGTCGCGCGCGGCGCGCACCGTCTCCGCCACGCCGGAGGGGTCGTCGTCGAAGCCGTTCTCGAGGTCGGCCGACACGGGCACGCCGACCGCCTCGACGATCGCCCTGGAGTGCGCGATCGCCTCCTCGCGCGTCACGTTGCCATCCAGCCGCCCGAGCGTCGCGGCAAAGCCGCTGCTCGTGGTCGCCAGCGCCTGGAACCCGAGCGACGCCATCAGCTTCGCCGAGCCGGCATCCCAGGGGTTCGGCATCAGCAGCGGCGAGCCCGGAGTGTGGAGATCGAGGAACGTCGTCATCGACCCATCATCGCGTGTTGGCACATCGCCGCAGTGGTGAAAGAGTTGCGGCGCAGGGTCAACCGATCGGAGGGAGAGCCCCTATGGCCGACAGCGTCTACCGGGTCACCGAG
>VAYD01000150.1 GCA_005883905.1 Actinomycetota bacterium | reverse complement strand
CCGTCGTCGGGGATCGGCTCCCACGAAACGGCGCTCGCGACATGGGTGCGCTTCTGCGGACGGATGCCCGGGTCGTCGTCGAACGTGCCGAGGCGCACGCCGATCGTCGTATCCGGGTTGTCCGGGTCGCAGCTGTAGAGCTGGCCGCCGCAGGACTTGCAGAACGCCTTGGTGAAGCCGCCCTCCGGCGTCCACGAGCCGATGTTGTCCGCGCCCTGCGTCCACGTGAGGCTGCCGGGCTTGACGCGCGCCTGTGCCGACGCGGCAGCGCCGGTTCGCCGCTGGCAGCGGGTGCAGTGGCAGTACGAGGCGCTGAGGAGCGGCTCGCCGATCTCGTAGCGCACCGCGCCGCACGCGCAGCCGCCGGTCAGGGGGAAGCTGGTCACGGCGCCGATTATCAGCGCCGTGGACGCGGCACGCGGCGTCGCGCGCCCGCACAGGTCACGCAGAGGACGCTGTCGGGCATCGCCTGCAGCCGCGGGTTGGGGATCACGTGCCCTCGTCGAGCTTCTCCAGCGCGCGCTCAACGCGGTCGAGGCGCTCCTCGAACGACGAGCCGACACCGATGTCGGTCAGTCGCCGGATCGCCTCGGTCGTCCCGTCGCCGATCCGCTTGCCGAAGCCCTGCGCGGCGCCGATCTCGGGTGGCTCCGAGAGCCCCTCGACGCGCTCGCGCAGCTCCGTCCGCAGCTCCTCCAGGCGTTGTCGGACGTCGTCGCTCACGAGCCCGCCGGCACCCCGCGCCACAGCGCCGCCGCGTCCGGCAGCGGGGTCAGCCGCGGCTCGATCTGGGCGCGGCGGTCCTCGAGGAACGGCGGCAGCGCGAGCTTCTCGCCGAGCGTCTCGGCCGGCTCGTCTGAGGTGAAGCCCGGCCCGTCGGTCGCGAGCTCGAACAAGATGCCGCCGGGCTCGCGGAAGTAGATCGAGCGGAAGTAGTAGCGGTCGATCACCGGCGTCGGGCGGGCCTCGGGCGACGCGAGCAGGCGTTCGCGCCAGGCATCCTGCTCGCCGAGGCCGATCCCCCACGCGACGTGGTGCACCGTGCCGGCGCCCTGCAGCGGGCGCGCGTCCGGCGGCGCGTCGGTGATGTACCGGCCCTGTCGGCGCTCGCCGCGCGCGAGCTCGCCCTCGAACCCGAGCGTGTCGTGCAGCAGCGAGTGGCCGACGTCCTCGCGGTAGGCGCGCACGCCGTGGAAGCCGAGCAGCGCGTGCTCGCGCGGCACGCCGGCGCCGGTCGACGGCAACGGCTCGTCGGGCACGTCGGCGACGAGCAGCTCATGCTCGAGCCCCTCGGGATCGGCGAACAACAGGCCCTCGTCCGTCCGGGTCGACTCTGGCAGCCGGTCCTCCCAGTAGTCGAGCGACTCCGGCGAGCCGACGCGCCAGAGGATCCGGTGGACCATCCCGTTGCCCGCGCGCCCGCGCGGGAGCCCCGGGTACTCGAAGAACGTCAGGTCGCTGCCGGGGCTCGCCGCGGGCTCGGAGTAGAAGAGGTGGTAGACGGTCGGGTCGTCCTGGTTGACGGACTTCTTGACCAGCCGAAGTCCGAGCACCCCCACGTAGAACTCGACGTTGGCGGGGGCGTCAGCCGTGATCGCCGTGATGTGGTGGATCCCTTCGAGGCGCATGCTCAATAGCTTCCCACTCGTGCGAATCCTGGTCGCAACCCTGTGCGCGCTCGCGCTGCTCGCCGCCGGGTGCGGCTCGTCGAGCTCGTCGTCGGGCGGCGTCAAGACCGTCGACGTGGCGCTCGACTTCGTCCCCAACGCGGTCCACGCACCGCTGTACGAAGCCGTGCGCACCGGGGCGGATCGCAAGCACGGGATCAAGATCCACATCGTCGAGCCCGGCTCGTCGCCGGATTCCCTGAAGGCGCTGCTGACCGGCCGCGCGCAGGTCGGCGTGCTCGACATCCAGGACCTCGGGATCGCGCAGCTGAAGCGGCGCGACGTGGTCGGCATCGCGGCACTGGTGCAGCGGCCGCTCGGCGCGCTCGTCTCGCTACCGTCGATCACGCGGCCGCGCGATCTCCAGGGCAGGACCGTCGGCGTGTCCGGCCTGCCGAGCGACCCGGCGTTCGTCGATGCGATCGTCCGCCACGACGGCGGCGACCCGGGCAAGATCAAGCAGGTCACGATCGGCTTCGCGGCCGTCAACGCGCTGCTGGCGAAGAAGGTCGCCTCCGTGCCGGCATTCTGGAACGCCGAGGGCGTGACGCTGCGCCGCAAGGGCCTGCCGGTGCGCGAGTTCAAGATCGACGACTACGGCGCGCCGCCGTGGCCGGAGGTCGTGCTCGCGGTGACGCGCAAGACGCTCGACGGCGATCGCGACACCTTGAAGCGGTTCGTCGCGGCGGTCCAGGACGGGGCGCGCGCGGAGCTGAAGGACCCGAGCGCCGCGGCGCGCGACATCGCCAACGCATCGGACGCCAAGGATCTCGGCCTCGTCAGCGCCCAGCTCGCGGCGGTCCGGCCGATCTTGGATCCGAGCCTGCGGCTGAACCGCCCGGTGCTCGAGCGATGGGCCGCGTTCGGCGATCAGATCGGCCTGCTCGACGGCAGGCCGGACGTCGGCAAGACGTTCGACTTCACACTGGCGGGCTAGAGATCGAGCACGGTTCGTAGCGCGTCATCGATCGTGCGCTGCTCGTCAAGCGTCAGGTGGCTGACGCGTCTACCGAGTCGCCGCACGTCGACGGAGCGGATGTGCTCCAGCAAGACACGCGTCTTCGCTCCAGCGATCTCGATCTCAGGGCGAAAGGTCAGCGCCAGCGCGCTCGTGGAGGTGGGAGCCACAAGCACCGTCGACAGTTCGAGCAACGACGCCGCCTGCACGATCACTCCGTAGCGCGGACCCTGCTGTTCGTGGCCAAGTCCGCGCCCAAAGCGGACACGGTAGACGTCGCCCCTCGTCACTCCGGCCACTCGGGCTCGAGCGGCTCAAAGGCGGCCATGATCGCCTGCATCTCGGCGCGATCCGCGGGGTCCGCCGCCGCGCGGCGTGCCTCCTGCGCCAGCGCTGCGCGCTGCCGCCTCCGGTCCGCGGCCTCGACCAGCGCGATCCGCACCGCCTCCGATTCGTTCCTGCCTTCACGCATCAGCGTGGACAGTGCTCGTTCGGACGCCTCATCGAGCCTTGCGCGGACAATTCGTGACGGCATTGCCGCGATTGTGGCACAACTTGTGCTACGCCACTGCCAGCCTCGCGACGACGATGCCGAGCAGCAGCGTCTCCGCGGAAACGCCGAGCGCTGCGGCGCGCGCAGCGACGACGGCCCGGTCGGCGGCGCCAACACCCGCGGCCCGCTGCAGCAGCTCGACCGCCTCGACCGTCGGGCCGCCGGCCGCGCGTTGAACGGTGACGAAGTCGTCGATCCGGTCGAATGCAGTGGCGAGCACGGCCTTCGAGTCGCGGGGTGTCAGGACGATCTGACAGCGCGCGACCTACCTTCCACGAGATGCCCTTCGAACCGGACCACGTCCTCCTCGGCAGGTTCGTCGACGCGCACGAGCGCGGCGATCTGGCCGTGGCCGCGACGTACTGGGAGCGGCTCGCCGTGAACAACTTCGACCGCGTCAAGAACACCGTCAAGGGATTCCGGTTCAGCCCCGGCGGCCCCGGGATCCCGCCCGACGAGCACGGCAGCGCTGCAAGCGAGGCGTTCCTGCGCGTCATCGCGATGAGCGCCGGCTTTCGCAAGCGCGAGACCGGCCGCTTCTATGCCGCGCTTGCGACCTGCGTGGAGCACGCGTGCCAGGACTTCGGGCGCAAGGAGCTGCGCCATCAGAGGCGCTCGGCGGGGAGCCTCGATCAGCGCTACGAGCCCGACGGCGACGCTGGGCCGTACGACGCCGCGCTGGCGGCCTACGACGCGGACCTGCGCCGTCAGAGCAAGGACGCGCTCGACGAGGAGGCGTCCCGGCAGGACGCCGAGCGGCTGGTCGCGTGGGGCATCGCCCAGATCAAGAACGACAACCACCGAGAGGTCCTCGAGTTGACCTACCTGGAGAAGCTGTCCGGCCAGGCGATCGCGGATCGCCTTGGCATCGAACCCAACAACGTCTACAAGCGCCGCGAGCGCGGCGTCCTCGAACTGGAGCGGATTCTTCGTGAGCAGCACTGACCGTGACCGCATCCTGAGCGAGTTCATCGACGCCTGGAACGCCGGCCGGCGCCCGGACGTCGACGACTACCTCGCGCGCGCGGAGGAGCGCGAGCGCGGCGAGCTCGCCGACGCGCTGATGGCGTTCCTGCGCTTCGCTCCGACCCCCGAGTACTCCGACGAGGCGCTGGCGGAGATCCGCGCCGATCCGATCGTTGCGCCGGCGCTCGCCGCCGCCGGCGAGCGCGCCGGGTTGCTGCCGACGCTGTTCGTGCGGCTGCGTGCGCGGCTCGGCATGTCAAATGCGGACATCGCCGGCGAGCTGGTCTCGTCGCTGTCGCTGCCCGGCGATCGCGCGGCGAAGACCGAGGCGTACCTCGGTCGGCTCGAACGCGGCGAGCTTGAGCCTTCGCGGATCTCGGGCCGCGTCTTCGACGCGCTCGCGCGGCTGTTCGGCGTGCCGCGCGCGGAGCTCGAGGGCGCTGGGGATGTCGGCGGATGGGCGGCGCCCGCCGCTTCAGCCGCGGCGTTCCGCGCATCCGACGAGGCCGCCGACGCGGCCGCGCCGCACCTGGACCTGCTCGCCAAGGGCCTGTCGACGCCGGGTGACGCGGCACGCGACGAGGTCGACGACCTGTTCCTAGGCGGGCGCTAGCAGCTGGTCGAGGCCGAGCGCCGCGAGCATCGCGGCGACCTGATCGGTCGGCGCGTTGACTCGCGCGGCGAACCCGGCCGTGTCGATGTCCCCGGCGAGCAGGTCGCCGAGCGCCGTGTCGCGCAGCGCCCGCGGGATCCGTGGCCGGCGGGCCGACGCCGCGGCGAGCTCGTCCTCGAGCGGCTCGAGCCCGAGCTGCCTGAAGACCTCGACGTGCAGATCGTCCTGGATCTCGGCGTCGAGCTGCTGCTTTCGCTTCGCCGTCGTCAGCACGTCGGCGGTTGCGAGCGCGTAGCGCGCCGCCTGGGCGCTGACGCCGTACTCGGCGGCGAGCAGGCACACGTGCTCGAGCGTCGGCTCGCCATCGCGCACGTGCTCGGCGCCCCACGCCGTGATCGCCTGCTTGGGCATCAGGAACTCGGCCGCGAACGCGTTCGCGCAGACCTCGTTCGGGTCGTGCAGGTGGCCGCTGATCGCGACCTGCCGGTCGACCACCGTCTC
>VAYD01000545.1 GCA_005883905.1 Actinomycetota bacterium | reverse complement strand
CATCAGCTGTGCCTTCGAACGGAGGGGTGAGCGGCGTCCTTGCCCATTTGCTTCACTTTGGGCGTATTCCTTACCCGAGGTAAGTATATCCGGCCGTCAAGGTCGGATTCCGTGCGCCCACGGGTCATCGTCCCCATCTACGCAGGGAACGCTTCATCGGACTTAAGGACGGGCCAGAAGGTGGCGCGTCGGCGCTACGGGTGCGCGGTCGTCAGCGCGACGATGCAGCAGAAGATCCCGAGCAGGACCGCCCACATGGCGATCCGGTCGGGCCGCGGCCCCAGGCGCTCCATCGTGGTGCGCGGCGGCCGACGGCGCTCGACCTCGACCAGACGCAGGGACGACACCGGGCGGCCCGTGATCTGCACCGTGCGTCGCTCGCGCTCCTCGCGATGCACGCGCTCGTAACGGACGTCCATCGACTCCTCTGGGGTGGTGGCGCGGCGGTCTTCGATGACCGCACGCAGATGCTCGACATCGGCCCACCACGAGCGGGCCTCGGCCTGTTGGGACATGAGGGTCTGGTTCCTCTTTCTCGGGCCTACGGGGTTAGCTGTCGGGCTCGCGCAGAAAGAGTCGCGCTACGCCAGGGCGGCCCTGGCGATTCGCCCCCACAACAGTGGGTCCCCCGCTCTCCGCCTGCCGGCGGAGACTCAGCGGTATCGGCGAGCACCATCGTAGCAACGCGCAAATCTCCTGCACACACGGTCTTATTACGGAAACTGCGGGAAAGACCGTAGGCTGGGGACCGGATGGAATTGCGGAGCATCGACCATGTCCAGGTGGCCGGTCCCCCAGGCTGCGAGGCGGCTGCGCGGACGTTCTATGGCGACCTCCTCGGCCTTCGAGAGATCCCCAAGCCCCCGCGGCTGGCCTCGCGCGGCGGGGTCTGGTTCAGGCTCGGGACCCAGGAACTGCATGTCGGCATCGAGCAGGACTTCCGGCCGGCGCTGAAGGCGCACCCGGCATTCAACTGCGTCGATCCCGACGCCCTGGCCCAGGCGCTGGAGGCATCAGGCGCCCCCGTCACCTGGGACGGCGAGGTCTCGGGCCTGCGGCGCTTCTACACGTCCGACCCGTTCGGCAACCGCCTCGAGATCGTGGGCGTGCCGCTGTCGTCGGCGTTCTGAGGGCGAGCGAAACGGTGGAGCCAGCGCCGTGGGGCGTTCTGGGCCGGATTCTCACCGCATACCGACAACTATCCGGCCCACAACGAGCGCGGCGTTCACCCCCTCCCTCGCCGACAAGCAACCAGCGCCCGCTCACGCAAGCGAACGCGCTGCGCTAGCGGCCCGCGACCGTCGCCACGAAGTTCGCGACGTCCTGGGCGTCCTGGCCGTCGAGGAGCTCGGCGGGCATCTGGCCCGAGCCGCGGGCGCGGCCGTTCTTGATCGCGTCCTCGATGAACGTGATGCGGTTCTTGATCGTGTCCTGCGGCGACGAGCCGTTGATCCCGGCGATCAGGACGTCGAGGTTGGGGCCCACCTTGCCCGCGCCGTGGGCGGCCTTGAGCGTGTGGCACGTGTTGCAGTTCTTGGCGAACAGGATGCGGCCGTGCTGCTGGGCGTTGGTGAGGTTCACGCCGCCGGGCGCCTCCTTGGCCTCGCTGTTGTTGTTGGCCGCCATCACGAGCGCCGGAACGCCGATGCCGATGACCACCGCAAACAGCCCGATGATGATCACGATCGCGCGACTCGCGCCGCGCGACTGGCTGTGCAGCTGCTCCCGCGCGCCTCTCGGACCGCCCCCGAACGCGAAGAACAGGACGGCGAGGCCGATGACGATGAACCCGAGCAGAAACGCGATTGCAGCGACCATCGGGCGCGAACCCTACATCCCGCGGGGGCGACGCGTCATCGGCGCCGTCCGGAGGCGAAACTCTGGATCGCAGGCGCCACGGAACGGAAATCGCCATCGCGCTGCCGTGCCAGCTCGGCCTCGTCAAGGAGGCTGAAGTCCTTGACCTCGGCCGCAGGCCGCTCGGCTCCGTCGAGCGCGCGCATGCTGGTGACGAGCACGTTGATCTGGCCGCCGCCGGCGGGGTGGCGCTCGAGCTTGCCCTCGGCGACGATCAGCGGCTCCGAGCGGACCACGCTGCGGTGGCGCTCGTAGACCTCCGCCGGCACGACCAGGTTGATCGTCCCGGCCTCGTCCTCGAGCAGCATGAAGACGATCCCCTTCGCGGTCCCCGGCCGCTGGCGCGCGACGACGATCCCCGCGACCGTCACCCGGTTGCCGTGACGCAGGGTCGCCAGGCCGTCGCTCGTGACCATCCCCTCGCCGCGCAGCCGGTCGCGCAGGAGCGCCAGCGCGTGCGGCCCGGACGTCAGGCCTGTCGTCGCGTAGTCGGCGATCATCGATTCCCATCCGTTCAGCCGCTCGAGCGCCGGCGCGGCGGGCAGCTCCAACGGCAGCGAGAGCTGCGTCCCCTCCCCCTTCACCTTCG
>VAYD01000149.1 GCA_005883905.1 Actinomycetota bacterium | reverse complement strand
GGTACGACGCGGTCGCGCTTGCCAGCGGGAAGCTGCTGCTGGTGGTCGGAGACGTCGCCGGGCGCGGCATCGCCGCCGCGTCGACGATGGGTCAGCTGCGCAGCGCGGTGCGCTCGTACGCCCTGCTCGAGAGCGACCCCGCCGTGCTGCTGGCGCGGCTGAACCACTTCCAGTTCTCGATGGCGTGGGACGACATGGCGACGGTCCTGCTGGCGGTCATCGACCCGGCAGCCGCCACGGTCGAGTACGCCACGGCGGGCCACCC
>VAYD01000148.1 GCA_005883905.1 Actinomycetota bacterium | reverse complement strand
GTGCTGCCGTCCTACGACACCGACGACGACGTGACGCTGCTGATCCTGCGCACGCTGCCCGACACGGCGGCGCGGATGGACCTGGACGTCCTTGGCGACGAGCCTTCGCTGCGCGCCTTCCGCGGCACGCTGCGGCGCTGGCTGGCCGCGGCGGGCAGCGAGCCCGAAGAGCTGCAGGACGTGACGATGGCGGCCAACGAGGCGATCCAGAACGCGATCGAGCACGGCCACGGCCTGACGCGCCGTGCCGTCCAGGTCGTGCTCGAGCGCACCGACGAGGCGATCGAGGTGACGGTGCGCGACCACGGGAGCTGGCGCGAGCCGCGGGAGTCCACCCGCGGGCGCGGCCCTTCGCCGGCTGCGCGGCGCTCAGCCCGGACGGACCAACGGCACGAAGCGCACGGGCTCGAGCTCGTCGCGCACGACGCCCGACGACGCGAGCCTCGAGCGCACGAGCCGCTCCGCGCCGTCGCCGGCGACCGGCGCGACGAGCCGGCCGCCGGGCGCCAGCTGAGCCTCCAGCGGCGGCAGCGCGTCGGGCGGTGCCGCGGCGGTGACGCAGATCGCGTCGAACGGCGCCTCGTCGGGCAGCCCGGCCGAACCGTCGCCGACGAGCAGCGTCACGTTCTCGATGCCCGCGATCCCGAGCGCGGCGGCGGCGCTGCGCGACAGCTCGGCGTGCGTCTCGATCGTCCAGACGTGCCTGGCGAGCTGGGCGAGCACCGCCGCGTGGTAGCCCGATCCGGTTCCGACCTCCAGCACGCGGTCCGTGTCGCGCAGCTCGAGCAGCTCGCACATGCGCCCGACGACCAGCGGCTGGGAGATCGTCTGCCCGCACGCGATCGGCAGCGCCCGGTTGGCGTAGGCGCTGCGCCGGTCGCCCCCGGAGACGAAGTGCTCGCGCGGGACGCGGCCGATCGCGTCCAGGACGCGAGGATCGGCGATGACGGCGCGCAGCTCGCGCAGGAGGGCCTCCCGAGCGCTCATGGCAGGAAGTCTGTCAACGAACACCCGAGCGCAACTTCCCGGGTTGGGAACCCGTGGGTGGGGGACGATTTAGCTATCCACAGCGAGAGCGGCAGTCGGCGCACATACCCCCCGCCAAGCTCTCGTCGCGGGTCCTCCGGGCGGAAACGGAGCAGGCCCGCAAGACGCGTCCGGCCATCGTGTCGGACGCGTCGTGGTTAACCGACAAAAGCGTCAGACGCTCTTGTCGGTGAAGGAACCCCTGTGCGCGCCGTCGAAGAAGGCGTCGCCCATGAAGAGAGCGGCCACGACGACGCGCCCGCCCCACGAGGCGAGCGGGCACCAGACCCTTTCCGCGTACATCCAGGCACGGTTCGACGAGTTCTCGCGCTCCCAGAAGGACGTCGCGCAGTACATCGTCGACCACCTCGACGAGGTCGCGTTCCAGACCGCCGAGGAGCTCGCGCGGCGCGCGAACACGTCCTCGTCGACGGTTGTGCGCTTCTCGCAGGCGCTCGGGTTCGAGGGCTTCCCGGAGCTCCAGAGCTCTGCGCGCGAGGAGTACCGCCGCCGCGTCGCCTCCGGCGCCGAGACCGGCGCCACCAAGACATCCGCAGCGCCGCTGTTCTCGCTGGACCAGAGCGAGTTCGAGACCTCGCTGGGCGCCGACCACGTCAACGTCGAGGACACGGCGCGCAAGATGTCGCGCTCCGACGTCGAGTCGGCGATCGACGCGATCGCCGACGCGCAGCGCGTCCTGATCGCGGGCACCGACCAGATGGCGTTCTTCGCCTCCTACCTGCGTCATCTGCTGATGCTGCTGGACCTGCGCGCCGAGACCGTGGCGTCACCGTCGCAGGAGGCGCTCTCGCGCCTGGGCCGGATCGACCCGGACACCGTCGTCATCGGCCTGAGCGCGGGCCGCCCGCATCCGCTCGTGGTGCGCGCGATGAAGCTCGCGCGCCATCGCAAGGCGCGGACGATCGCGGTCACCGACGCCACGCTGAGCGAGGTGGCCAAGCTGGCGCAGATCAAGCTCTACTACTCGTCCAATTCGCCCGCCTACGTGCGCTCGCACACGGCGTTGCTGGCGATGATCCAGGCGCTCGCGTACGGCGTGTACAGCCGCGACGCCGAGCAGTACGCCGATCGGATCAAAGCTTTCCGCCTGAAGTAATCCGGCGCGTTTCATCCCCTACCATGGGGGTTGGATATGCGTGACGAAGCCACATTCCGCGTCAAGGCCGGCCTGGCAGAGATGCTCAAGGGCGGCGTGATCATGGACGTGGTCGACGCCGAGCAGGCGAAGATCGCAGAAGACGCCGGCGCAGCCGCCGTCATGGCGCTGGAGCGCGTCCCTGCGGACATCCGCCGCGACGGCGGGGTCGCCCGCATGAGCGATCCGCTGATGATCAAGGGCATCCAGGAGGCCGTGACGATCCCGGTGATGGCCAAGGCGCGGATCGGCCACTTCGCCGAGGCGCAGGTGCTCGAGGCGCTCGAGGTCGACTACATCGACGAGTCCGAGGTCCTGACCCCGGCCGACGAGGCCCACCACATCGACAAGTGGGCCTTCCGGATCCCGTTCGTGTGCGGCGCGACGAACCTGGGCGAGGCGCTGCGGCGCATCGGCGAGGGCGCCGCGATGATCCGCTCGAAGGGCGAGGCGGGGACGGGCGACATCGTCGAGGCCGTCCGGCACCTGCGCTCGATCACGGGCGAGATCCGCCGCCTGGGGACGCTCGACGAGGCGGAGCTGTTCGTCGCTGCCAAGAACCTGCAGTCGCCGTATGACGTCGTGCGCGAGGTCGCCCGCGAGGGCAAGCTGCCGGTGCCGCTGTTCTGCGCCGGGGGCATCGCGACGCCGGCCGACGCATCGCTGGTGATGCAGCTCGGCGCCGAGTCCGTCTTCGTCGGCTCGGGCATCTTCAAGAGCGACGACCCCGCCACGCGCGCCCGCGCGATCGTGGAGGCCACGACGCACTTCGCCGACGCCGAGCGCGTCGCCAAGGCGTCCGAGGGCCTCGGCAAGGCGATGGAGTCGCTCGAGGCACGCAAGCTGACCGAGGACCAGGTCCTCGCGACGCGCGGTTGGTAATCGGCGTCCTCGCACTGCAGGGCGGGTTCGCCGCCCACGCCAAGCTGCTGCGTGCGCTCGGCGCCGAGGTCCGCGAGGTGCGGACGCCCGCGGACCTGCTGGGGATAGACGGGCTGGTGCTGCCGGGCGGCGAGTCGACGACGATGTCGCTCGGCATCGAGCGCGAGGGGCTGGCCGAGCCGCTGCGCGAGCTCGTCGAGCGCGGCACGCCGGTCCTCGGCACGTGCGCCGGGCTGATCATGCTCGACAGCAGGCATCTCGGGCTGATGGACACGGTCGCGGAGCGCAACGCGTTCGGCCGTCAGCTGCATTCGTTCGAGGCCGACGTCGACCTGCCGGAGATCGGCACCTTCCACGCGGTCTTCATCCGCGCGCCCTGGATCGCCGAGCACGGGCCCGCCGTCGAGATCCTGGCCGAGGTCGACGGGCATCCCGTCGCGGCGCGCCAAGGGCCGATGCTGGTGGTCTCGTTCCACCCCGAGCTGACCGGGGACACCCGGCTGCACGAGGCCTTCGTCAGGCAGGTGCGTGCCGTCGCCGGCGCCGCGTAGCGCGCGCGACCGCGGCGACGAACAGCCCCGCGGCGATCAGGACGAGCGCCAGGACGACGAGGCCGGACAGATCGCTGCCGGTGAACGGGAGCGAGCCCTTGGCCGCCGGGACGGGCTTGGTCGGCACCGCGACGGGCGCGCCGCGGCTACCGGAGGAGCCGGGCACGGCGCCGCGTGAGCCCGCTGCGCCCTTGCCGTGGTGGCTGTTGCCGCCCGAGCCGTTGTGCCCCCCGTTGTGGGCGTTGCCGGCCCCCGGTTGCCCGCTCGGCGGGCCGCTCGAGCCCGAGTTGCCCGGCGGCGGCTGCTGCGGATACTGGTCGGCGGCAGCCTGCCGGTATTGAGGGAAGCCGCTCTGGGCGAGCGCGCACGGCGTCGCCACGGTCAGCACCGCCGTCCCTGCCACCAACGCGATGAGCCTGCCTCTCACCACTTCGTGGGAAATCGTACCCGCGAACGGCTCAGATCACCAAACCGTGACGGACGGTGTTCTCCGTCACCACCTTGGGTTCGACGAAGTGCAGGAGGTAGTCGGGCCCGCCCGCCTTCGTGCCGGTGCCGCTCAGGCGGTTGCCGCCGAACGGCTGGCGGCCGACCATCGCGCCCGTGATCGGGCGGTTGACGTAGAGGTTGCCGACCGGCGAGCGGCGCACGACGCGCTCGACCGTGTGCGGGTTGCGGGCGAAGAGGCCGCCGGTGAGCGCGAACGGAAGGGCGTCGACGCGGTCGCAGGCGTCCTCGACGTCGCGGACGCGCTCCACGGCGAGCAGCGGGCCGAAGATCTCCTCGTTGAGCACGGGCGAGTCCACCGGCAGATCGGTCACCACCCGCGGGGCGACGAACCAGCCCGGCGCCGGCACGCCGTCGCGATCGGCGGCGACGCGGCCCGAGTCTCGCGCGAGCTGCGCGTAGCGCTCGACGCGCTCCTTGGCGGCCTGCTCGATCACCGGCGGCACGTCGGTGCCGAACGCGTCGGCCTGCCCGACCTGCAGCACCTCGACGGCGCCGGCGAGCCGTTCGATCAGCGGATCGGCGATCG
>VAYD01000544.1:2941-3340 GCA_005883905.1 Actinomycetota bacterium | reverse complement strand
GATGCCCGTCACGGCGGGCCAGCCGAGGTGGCTGACCTTGCTCCCACCGCCCTGCGTCCGGCGCGCATGGCCCGGCTGGCAGCGCACGGCAGGACCGCGGTGTCCGGTGCAGATGTCGCCCGCGGCAAGCGCGGAAACGTTGATCGTGGTGAACGCGGGCGCAGCAAGGACTGCGACCCACAGCAAGTGGATGAATCGGCGCATACTTCCCCCGAGCCGCCTGCATGCCCCGATCCGCCGGGGGTTGAAGCCTCTATGGACGGGTGTCGTATCCGCGCCGACCCTCAGGTCGGCAGGCGCGGCACGCAGCCGTGCTCGCGCAGCAGCGCATTCAGACGGCGCAGCGTCTGCGGCCGCACGTCGCCGCTGCCGACCGCCGCGAAGCAGCGCAGGACCTCC
>VAYD01000544.1:0-2909 GCA_005883905.1 Actinomycetota bacterium | reverse complement strand
ACGGCGCAGGGCGACGAGCATGTGCCATGTGTTGCCCGGGACCAGAAGCGCGTCACCGGCGCGCATGCGCCGGGGAAGGCGCCCTTGGACGAGCGCGAGCAGCTCGCCGGAGCGCACGTCGATGTGCTCCGACACGCCGTGGCGGTGCACGACCCCTCCTGGGGCGCCCAGTGGGCGCAGCTCGAGGTCGAACTGCAGCGTGTCGCCCGTGTTCCCGCGGAAGACGATCGTCTCGCCGGTCAGCGGGTTGTGGAGGGCCATGCCCAACGGCTACCCCTGCGCGAGGCGATGTACAACTGCGCCATGAACCAAGAGACGCTCCGGCGCGAAGCACGGCGCAAGCTGCGCGACGACCCGGAGCGGGCAGGCGCCCGGGCGCACTTCCGCGCGATGGGCATCGATCCCGAACGGCTCGACGGGCCGATCGTGGGGATCGCCTCGACCTGGACCGGGACCATGCCGTGCAACCTCAACCTGCGGGCGCTGGCCGACCGCGTCGCCGAGGCGGTGACGGCCGCCGGCGGCGTGGCGTTGCCTTTCAACACGATCGCGGTCTCCGACAACCAGTCGCAGGGCACGCCCGGGATGCGCGCGTCGCTGATCTCGCGCGAGGTCATCGCCGACTCGATCGAGCTGATGGTCCACGCTCACGACTTCGACGCGGTCGTGTGCCTGGTCGGCTGCGACAAGACGACACCCGCAGCGCTGATGGCGCTCGCCCGCGTCGACAAGCCGGCCGTGGTGCTCTACGGCGGGCCGATGCGCGCCGGCCGTCTCGCCGGGCGCGAGGTGACGATCCAGGACGTCTGGGAGGCCGTCGGGGCGCACGGGCGCGGATCGCTCTCGCGCGCGCAGCTCGACGAGCTCGAGCGCCACGCCTGCCCGGGGATCGGCGCCTGCGCCGGCCAGTTCACCGCGAGCACGATGGCGATCGCGATCGACGCGCTCGGGCTCGCCGCGGTCGGCGACGGGCTGATCCCGGCCGACGACGCCGAGGCGAAGCTCGGCGCCGCCGATCGCGCCGCCGCGCTGGCGATCGAGCTCGCCCGCCGCTCGGCGCTTCCTCGACCGGCGCGCGCTGCTCAACGCGATGGCGGCGATCGCGGCGACCGGCGGCTCGACGAACGGGCTGCTGCATCTGCTGGCGATCGCGCAGGAGGCGGGCGTGGCCCTGACACTCGAGGAGCTCACCGCGGTTGCAGCGCGCACGCCCGTGATCGCGAGCCTCGTGCCCGGCGGGCGCTGGGTCGCCGAGGACCTGCACCGGGTCGGCGGCACGGCGGTGGTGCTCGCCGAGCTGATCCGGGCCGGCCATGTCGACGGCGCGGCGCCCTCGGTCTCGAGCGCGACACTGGGCGCCGCCGTCGCTGGCGCGCCGTCGCCCGACGGCGAAGTGGTGTTCACCGCGGACCGGCCGTTCAAGCCCAGCGGCGCGCTGCACAGCCTGCGCGGCAACCTGGCCCCGGAGGGCAGCGTCGTGAAGCTCGCCGGCACCCGGCGGACGGTCCACGCCGGGCCGGCGCGCGTGTTCGACAGCGAGGAGGCCTGCGCGGCCGCCGTGCGCGCGGGCGAGGTTCAGCCCGGCGACGTGCTCGTCACGCGCTACGAAGGGCCCGCCGGCGGGCCCGGGATGCGCGAGATGCTCAGCATCACGTCGTCGGTCGTCGGCGCCGGACTGGGCGAGAGCGTCGCGCTCGTGACCGACGGCCGCTTCTCTGGCGCGACGCGCGGGCTGATGGTGGGCCACGTCGCGCCCGAGGCAGCGCGCGGCGGGCCGCTGGCCGCCGTGCGCGACGGCGACCGGATCACGATCGACGTCGACGCCGGCACGCTGCACGTGGACCTGTCGGAAGACGAACTCGCCGAGCGGCTCGCGGGTTGGGCGCCGCCCGCCGGCGCGTACGACCGTGGTGTCTTCGCGCGCTACCGCGCGCAGGTCCGGTCCGCATCCGAGGGCGCGGTCTTGCGCCCGTGACCCGAGGAGTCAGATGAGGTTCGAAGGCAGGAACGCGTTCGTGACGGGAGCCGGCTCGGGGATCGGCGAGGCGGTCGCCCGCGCGCTGCACGCCGACGGTGCCCACGTGACGCTGGCAGACGTCGCGCTCGACCGCGCGCAGGCGACCGCGGACGAGCTCGGCGACGGCCGTGCCGTGGCGCGCGAGCTCGACGTCCGCGACGAGGACGCGGTGCGGGACGCGCTCCCGCCCGAGCTCGACGTCCTTGCGAACATCGCGGGCATCGGCTCCACGACGACCGCGCCGGACACGTCGCTCGAGGTCTGGGAGGACGTCTTCGCCGTCAACGCGCGCGGCACGTTCCTGACCTGCAAGCACGCGATCCCGGCGATGGTCGCGCGCGGCGGTGGCAGCATCGTGAACATGGCATCGATCGCCGGCGTCGTCGGCCTGCGCAACCGCGCCGCCTATTGCGCGTCGAAGGGCGCGGTGATCGCGCTGACCCGCGCGCTGGCCGCGCGTCAACGCGGTTGCCCCAGGCACCGTCGGATCGCCGTGGGTGCAACGGCTCGTGAGCGAGGCCGGCGAGTCGCTCGACGACCTGCGCGCCCGGCAGCCGATGGGGCGCCTGGGCGAGCCCGACGAGATCGCGGCGGCAGTCCTGTACCTCGCGTCGGACGCCGCTGCTTTCGTGACCGGGTCGGTGTTGACGATCGACGGCGGGCTGACGGCGGCGTAGCCGTGCAGGCGCTGGTCACCACCCCGGGCGAGGCGGAGTCGACGCGCGTCGCGGACGTCGCGGAGGCCCAGGCGCGGCCCGGCGAGCTGCTGCTGCGCCCGTGGCGCGTCGGCGTCTGCGGCACGGATCGCGAGATCCACGAAGGGCAGTTCGGCGCCGCCCCCGACGGCGAGGAGGAGCTCGTCCTCGGGCACGAGCTGCTCGCGCGCGTCGAG
>VAYD01000147.1 GCA_005883905.1 Actinomycetota bacterium | reverse complement strand
CCCCGCAGCGCTTCGGCGCCGGCCCCGTCACGCTGATCGTGACCAACCAGACCGGCGCGTCGCAGCAGCTGACGGTCGAGGTCAACAACGGCCAGGCGGGCTTCAAGGGCCGCACGGGGCCGATCAACCCACGCGACACCGGCCAGCTGAAGGCCGACCTCGCGCGCGGCACGTACTCGGTTCACGTCGACGGCAGCAGCATCCGCCCCGCGCGGCTGACGGTGGGCCGCGAGCGCGCGAGCGCGCAGAACGACCTGCTGCAGCCGTAGCCTTCAGGGTCATGCGTAGCTGCTACGCACTCGCCGTCTGCGCGCTGCTTGCAGCGCCGGCGACTGCGCAGCAGAAACCGTCCAATCCGCAGACGCTGTTCAAGCAGACGCTGCTGCACGACGCCGGCACGAGCAAGGACATCAAGTCGATGCTGCGCAGCGGGCGCGGCTTCGTCGAGTTCGACGACGTCACGGGCGACGGCAAGGCCGACGCGCTCGTGCGGGTGATGACCGGCGGCGCCGCCGGCGCGGTCGCGGCCTACGCGCTCTCGACCGACGGCACGAAGAGCTCGAACCTGCGGGTGGTGATGCGCAACCAGCGGCTGTACCGCGCGACGCTCAGGGTCAACAGCGCGCGCAACCTCGTCGTCCGGGTCCCGGTGTACGCGGCCGGAGACACGATGTGCTGCCCGTCGCGCGCCCGCGACCGCACGTACGCCTGGGACGCGAAGGCCAAGCAGATGCGCCGCATCTCGATGGTCGAGTTCCCGCTCATGTGATCTAGATCACACTTGCAATCGTTGCCATTCGCGCAATACTTGCTTGCGTGAAAGCAACTGTCGTGAGTCCCAAGGAACTCGCCGGCGAACTGCTCCAGCTGTGGTCGCACCTCATGCGCGGCAGCTCGCAGCAGATGTTCGCCATCCTCGGCGAGCTCGACCTGACCATGACCCAGATGAAGACGCTCGGCATGCTCGACGACTGCGTCGAGGAGGTCTCGGTCAAGGAGCTCTCCGAGCGCCTCGGACTCTCGCTGCCGGCGACCAGCCGGACCGTCGACGGCCTGCTGCGGCGCGGGCTGCTCTCGCGCCACGAGGACCTCGAGGACCGCCGCATCAAGCGCGTGCGCCTGACCGACGCCGGGCGCGAGATGGTCCAGAGAATGGTCACCACGCGCCTGCAGGGCCTCGAGTCCTACGCCGTAACCCTCTCCGACGACCAGCGCGCCGCGCTCATGGCCGCGCTGGTCGAGCTCCCGCACAAGAAGGACCACGCATGACCGGACGCATTCGACTCAACGAGGACAACCGCCGCTGGTGGACGCTCGCCGCCATGTGCTTCGCGCTGTTCATGGTGATGCTCGACAACACCGTCGTGAACGTCGCGCTGCCATCGATCCAGAAGGATCTCGGCGCGACGGTCTCCGGGCTCGAGTGGACCGTGAACGCGTACACGCTCGCGTTCGCCGTCCTGCTGGTGACGGGCGGGCGCCTCGGCGACATCTTCGGACGCCGGCGCATGTTCCTCTTCGGCGTCGTCACGTTCGCCGCGTCGAGCGCGTTCATCGGCTTCTCGCAGAGCGAGGCCTGGCTCGTCGCCGGCCGCGCGATCCAGGGCATGGGCGCCGCGTTCATGATGCCCGGCACCCTCTCGATCATCTCCAACGCCTTCCCGCCCGAGGAGCGTGGCCGCGCGATCGGCACGTGGGCCGGCGTCAGCGCGCTGGCGCTCGCGATCGGGCCGGTCGTCGGCGGCTTCCTGGTCGAGAACGTCTCCTGGCAGTCGATCTTCTTCCTCAACGTCCCGGTCGCCGTCGGCGCCGTGGCCGTGACCCTGTTCGCGACCCACGAGTCGCGCGACGAGACAGCGCCGCGGACCATCGACATCCCGGGCGTCGCGACGATCACGGTCGGGCTGTCCGCGCTCGTGCTCGCGCTGGTCGAGGCCAACTCGTGGGGATGGGGCTCGGCGCGGATCGTCGGGCTGTTCGTCACCGCGGGAATCTCGCTGGCCGCGTTCGCGATCATCGAGCTGCGCTCGCGCTACCCGATGGTCGACTTCCGCTTCTTCCGCTCGCGGTCGTTCCTGGGAGCGAACATCGTCGCGTTCATCGTGAGCTTCGCGATGCTCGCGATGTTCTTCTTCCTCGCGCTGTACATGCAGAACATCAAGGGCTACTCGCCGCTGGAGGCGGGCGTGCGGTTCCTGCCCTCGACGCTGGTGATCATGATCGCCGGGCCGATCGCCGGGCGCTTGACGGACCGCGTCGGGCCGCGCCCGCTGATCAGCACCGGCCTGCTGCTCGTCGCCGGTTCGCTGTTCTGGCAGGGCCACCTCTCCCCCGACACGCCGTACGCGTTCCTTGCCGGCGCGTTCGTGCTAATGGGCTTCGGCATGGGCCTGGTGATGTCGCCGATGAGCACGGCCGCGATGAACTCCGTCGAGCCGACAAAGGCGGGCGTCGCCTCCGGGATCCTGTCGATGAGCCGGATGGTCGGCGGCTCGTTCGGCGTCGCCGCGATGGGCGCGCTGATCAGCGGGCTCGGAAGCCAGCGCCTTGGCCAGCTGCTGCCGGGCCTGTCGGACTCCGCGCGCTCGAAGCTCACCGACGCTCTCGGCTCGGGCGCGGGCTCCCAGGCGACCGGCCGCACCGCGACCGCGCTACAGGACTCGTTCGTCTACGCGCTCAACAACGGCCTGCGCATCGGCGCGCTGGTTGCGCTTGTGGGCGCGGTCGTCGCGGCCGTGTTGATCGAGCCCAAGCGCACGACGGCGCCGGCCGAGACGGAGCCGCTGCCGGCGACGCCGGCGGCGGAGTCGATCGCGGCGTAACGCGGCCCACCTATTAGCCATCCACCGCCGGGGGCACAATCCCCCGCGGTGCAGGTCCTCGACCGGGTCGACGAAGCACGGATCACCGAGCTGCGGCAGCGGGGCGAGTACTTCTGGCTCGACCTGGTCTCGCCGCGCCAGGAGGACATCAAGCGGGCCGGCCGGATGTTCGGCTGGCACGAGCTGGCGATCGAGGACACGCTGCACTTCGGTCAGCGGCCGAAGCTCGACGAGTACGGCTCCTACGTGCTGCTCGTGTTCTACGGCATCCACCAGGTCAACGAGGAGATGCTCCCCGTCGAGGTGCACACGTACATCTCGGGCGAGTGCATCGTCACCGTGCGACCCGGGAGCTGCCTGCATCTCGACGAGGCCAAGAAGCGCCTGGTCGACAAGACCGCCGACGTCGAGGAGTACATCGTCTACCGCGTGCTCGACGCGCTGACCGACTCGTTCTTCCCGTTCGTCCAGCGCATGGACGACCGCATCGAGGAGATGGAGGACCAGGCGCTCGGCGAGCCCTCGGCCAACCGCCTGGCCGAGGTCTTCGAGCTCAAGCGCGAGCTTTCGGACCTGCGGCGGATCGTGCTTCCGCAGCGCGACCTGCTCGCCAGCGGCGGCGACCTGATCCAGCGCCTGCCCGGCCTCAGCGGCGACGCAGCCCACGACTACTTCCGCGACGTCTATGACCATCTGGTTCGCATCGCCGAGCAGATCGACGCGGCGCGCGACGGCCTGACCGGCGTGCTCGAGGTCTGGGTGAGCATGCGCAGCCTGCGTATGGACGAGCTCACCACCCGCCTGACGATCGTCGCCACGATCTTCCTGCCGCTCACGTTCCTGACCGGCTTCTTCGGGCAGAACTTCGGCTGGCTCGTGCGGCACATCAACTCGCCGGGAGCGTTCTGGGCGCTCGGCGTCGGGGGCATGGTCGCGTCGATCGTCCTCGCCTTCGCCTACGTGCGCCGGAATGAGACGCGCGAGCAGCTACGCGGGTAGCATCCGCGCCCTCCCCCACGTAGAACGAGCGAGGTTCTGAACCAGTGGCTGTTGATGTGACGCAGGTGTCCCATGTCGGCACCGAGCCCGGCGAGCTGCCCGAGACGATGGCGGCCTGGGTGATCCGCGAGGAGCGCGAGGGCGAGCCCAGGGACGCCTTCCAGCTCGAGGAGATCGAGGTCCCCGAGCCCGGCGCCTTCGAGGTGATCGTCCGCGTCATGGCCGCGGGCGTGAACTACAACAACGTCTGGGCGGCGCTCGGCAAGCCGGTCGGCGTATGGCGCTACGGCGACCACCCCGAGTTCGGCCATCACATCGGCGGCTCGGACGCGTCCGGCGTGGTGTGGAAGGTCGGCGCCGGCGTCACCCGCTGGCAGCCCGGCGACGAGGTCGTCATCCACTGCAACCAGGCCAGCTACGAGGACCCGGAGGTCCACGGCCTCGACCCGCTCGCCGCGCCGTCGCAGAAGATCTGGGGCTACGAGACGACGTGGGGGTCGTTCGCGCAGTTCACGAAGGTCCAGGCGCAGCAGCTGCTGCCCAAGCCGCACGCGCTGACCTGGGAGGAGTCCGCGTCGTACGGACTCGTGTACTTCACCGCCTACCGGATGCTGCTGACCCGCTGCAACCTGCAGGCCGGCCACCGCGTGCTGATCTGGGGCGCCGCCGGCGGCCTGGGCGTGTTCGCGACGCAGCTGTGCAAGGCCGCGGGCGCCGAGTGCGTCGGCGTCGTCAGCTCGGCCGAGAAGGGCGAGCTCGTCAAGCAGCTCGGCGCCGTCGACTACATCGACCGCAACGAGTTCGCGGGCATGATGCGCACGGGCGACGAGACGCCGGAGCAGGAGAAGGAGCGCTTCAACGTCTCGCGCGCGTTCGACAAGCGCGTGCGCGAGATCCTCGGCGACAAGCCGGACATCGTCTTCGAGCACGTCGGCAAGGCGACGTTCCCCACGTCGGTCTTCACGGTCAAGCCGTTCGGCAAGGTCGTGATCTGCGCCGGCACCACGGGCTACAACCTCGACTTCGACGTCCGCTACCTGTGGATGAAGCAGAAGGAGATCATCGGCTCGCACTTCGCCAACGCCTACGAGTGCATGAAGGCCAACGAGCTGATCGAGAGCGGGCTGATCCGCCCGGTCCTGTGGCGCACGCTGGGCTTCGAGGGTGTGGCCGAGGCGCATCAGCTGATGCGCGACAACCAGCACCTGGGCAAGATCGCGATCCTCGTCGGCGCCGAGAACGAGGGCGAGGGCAAGACCGCCGAGGGCCCGGGTGCGATTCACGCGGAGGTGGGTGCGTAATGGCAGAGTCGACCCCGGGCAGCGTCCACATCGCCTGGTACGCCACCGGCTTCCGCGGCGACAAGTTCGAAGTGAAGCTCGCCGAGATCGCGGCGGTCGCGGCGCGCTATGGCGCGACGCACTTCGCGATCTACCGGTCGCGCGACGACCGCTACCGCTTCCTGCAGGTCGCGGACTTCGCGTCGAAGCTCGACTGGGAGCGCTACTGGTACGGCCCCGAGTTCGAGGTCTTCCGGACGACGTGCTCGTCCTGGTACCAGGTGCCGGTCACGTACGCCTGGCAGGACATCGTGGCCGTCGGCGGCTTCACGCCGTCCGAGGCCGCGCTCGTGCCCGTCACGGAGTAGGCCGTCATGCACATTCGCCCGGCAGCTCGGGCGCCACTGGGAGTCGCTGGCCAAGCGCGTCGGCGGTGACGAGGCGACCGCGCTGAGCGCGGGTGCGCGCGCCGCCGAGGACCTGCTCGGCGAGCTGGCGCCGCTGACGAGCGCCCGCGGCCTGCCGACCGCCACGATGGCGCAGCTCGCGTCGCGGTTCGCCACGGCGCGGCCGGGCGTCCCCGACCGCGCGCTCGAGCGCAACCAGGCGCTGCGCTTCGCGGCGCTGGACGCGCAGCACGTGGTCACGCTGCTCGCGTACGTCGCGAACCTCGCTGCCGCCGACGGCGACGAGGAGCTGCGGACGTTCTGCTCGCGCTGGGAGCGCAAGCTGCG
>VAYD01000146.1 GCA_005883905.1 Actinomycetota bacterium | reverse complement strand
GCCGTTGACCTGCGTGCGCAGCGCCGGCTCGAGCCCGTGGTCGTCCAGCGCAGACGGCCGCAGCTCGCGCGCGAGGCGCAACAGCTCGTCCATCGCCATGCTCGCCGCCTCGGCCGTCTCGCGCAGCTCGGGGCGCAGCTCCTCGGGCGCGTCGTGCTCGATCGCGCGCAGCCGCAGCAGGACGCCCGTCAGCGACTGGTTGGCCTCGTCGTGCAGGTCGCGCGCGAGCCGGGAGCGCTCGGCCTCCTGGGCGCGCAGCACGGCCTCGGAGCTCTGGCGACGCTGCTCCTCGAGGCGGTCGAGCATCCGGTTGAAGGCATGGTGCAGGCGCACGACCTCTTCGCTGTCGGCCGAGGGCACCGCGGAGCGGACGCCCGGCTCCGCGAGCTCCACGCGCTCCATCGTGTCGATGATCGACTCCAGCGGGGCGAAGCGCCGGCGCAGCACGAGCCCGTTGACCAGCACCGTCGCGAGGATCGCCGCAACGAGCACGAACCCCTGGCGCTGGCTGCCCACGTCGTCCAGGCGAAGGCGGCCGACGACCATCGCCGCGAGCACGGAGGTCGTGATGAGGAGCGCGTTGACCGCGAGGATCTGCCGGGAGAGCTTCATCTGCGCAAATGGGGTGCAGACCCCATATCGGCGTTCCGCACGCAAACCGATACTCCTGGTGCAGCAAGGAGATGGACCCCTCCAAGGGAGGCGCTGGCCGGCGGGAGCCGCACAAGTGTCACCAGGTCCAGCCCACATAACCCCTCAGTAGTCCTCGAGGCGCCCGGCAGCGGGGCGCCTCGAGTCGTTTAAGCGCCCGTTTCCGCCCGGCTCAAGCGGCGCTATACTTTTTGAAGTAATCCTGACCCGTCTTTAGGTGATTCTTCAATGAGCCCCTCCGGCGCCGAGTACATCAAGCGCATCCGCGCGCAGATCGAGGAGGTCGATCCCTCCGAGGTCAAGCCGCTCGTGGGCAACGGCGTCCCCATCATCGACGTCCGCGAGGCCGAGGAGTTCGCGGTCGCGCATCTCCCGGGCGCCAAGAGCGTCCCGCGCGGCTACCTCGAGTCGCGGATCGACGCCGCCGTGCCGGACCGCAAGCAGCGCGTGATCCTCTACTGCGCCTCCGGCCAGCGCTCCGCGCTCGCCGCGCACACGCTCAAGACCGAGCTGGGCTTCGAGGACGTCGCCTCGATGACCGGCGGCATCACGCTCTGGAAGGACCGCGGCTACGAGGTCGAGGCCCCGCGTGCGCTGACCGCCGAGCAGCGCGACCGCTACAGCCGCCATGTGCTCGTGCCCGAGGTCGGGCTCGAGGGCCAGCTCAAGCTGCTGGACGCCAAGGTGCTGTGCCTGGGCGCCGGCGGGCTCGGCTCGCCGGTGGCGCTCTACCTCGCCGCAGCCGGCGTCGGCACGCTTGGCATCGTCGACGACGACGTCGTCGACCTCTCGAACCTGCAGCGCCAGGTCATCCACACGACCGATGGCATCGGCACCCCGAAGGTCGACTCCGCCGAGCGCGCCGTCAAGGGCCTGAACCCCGACGTCAACGTCGTCAAGTACCAGGCGCGCCTCGACGCCTCGAACATCATGGAGATCATCGACGGCTACGACGTGATCGTCGACGGCGTCGACAACTTCCCGACGCGCTACCTGCTCAACGACGCGTCGGTCCGCCTCAAGATCCCCGTCGTCAGCGCCGCGATCCTCGGCTTCGAGGGCCAGCTCAGCGTCTTCGCCCCGTACGAGGGCCCGTGCTACCGCTGCCTCTTCCGCCAGCCGCCGCCGGCCGAGCTCGCGCCGTCCTGCGGCGCCAACGGCGTCCTCGGCGTGCTGCCGGGCACGATGGGGCTGCTGCAGGCCACCGAGGTCATCAAGCTGATCACCGGCTCGGGCGACCCGCTCATCGGCCGCCTGCTGATGTACGACGCGCTCGCCGCGACGACGACCGAGCTCAAGGTCCGCCGCGACCCGGAGTGCCCGATCTGCTCGCGCGAGCCCGACGAGATCGGCGACGAGGAGATGGGCGTCTTCCCGGACTACGAGGCGTTCTGCGCCGCCGCTGGCTAGGCTGCCGCCCTCCACATGGCCACGATCCGCATCCCACCAGTCCTGCGCCCGTCCGTCGGCGGCGAGCGCGAGGTCTCCGTGGACGGCGCGAACGTCGGCGAGCTGCTGAACGCGCTCGCCGACGCGCATCCGGAGACGCGCCCGCAGCTCTTCGGCGACGAGGGCGACCTGAACCGCTACGTCAACGTCTATCTCAACGACGAGGACGTGCGCGTCCTCGACGGCCTCGACACCGGGGTCGGCGAGGGCGACGTGCTCGTGATCCTGCCGGCGATGGCCGGCGGTTCACCGCTCGATCACGAGATCGCCTGAGACGGCGCATAGCTTGACCTCCGCGTGCCGGCGTGGTGCCGGCACCTGACTCGGAGGTCCATGCATGAACCGCCATCCCTGGCGGGCGCTGGCCGCTGCCCTCGCAGCGGGCGCGCTCGTCCCTGCCGCGGCGTCCGCGTCGCCGCCGGTCTCCTGGACCGGCGTGCCGTCGGCCAACCCGAAGGTCACCGGCGCGTCGCCGGCCAACGTCCTGTCGCCCGAGCTCAGCGAGACCGCCGTCGCCTGGGGCTCGCTGTCGCTCGACGGCGCCACCAGCGCCGTTCCGTACTACGGCTACGACGGCTTCACGGCACCGACGGTCCTGACGCAGGCGATCAACGAGGCGCACAAGACCGAGCCCGACAAGAACACCTACCTGGTGCTGCCCGGCGGCCAGCCCGGCGCCGACCCGAACTACGACTACGGCACGCACTTCCTCTACCAGGGGCACGAGAGCGGAACGCCCGGCGCGATCACCCGGATCAACCTCGACGCCGACCAGGCGCACCGGGTGACGCTGCTGTCGACGAACGTTTCCGCGATCGACGGCTCGACGTGGGATCCGTTCGCGCAGCGCCTGCTCTTCACCACCGAGAACAGCAGCCAGGGAACCTACGCGGCAACGCTGGGCTACCCGGCGCAGGTGACGGACATCTCGGGCGCCGTCGGCCGCGGCGGCTACGAGGGCATCCAGGCCGACTCCGCGGGCAACCTCTGGATCGTCGAAGACGTCGGCGGCAGCGCGGGCTCGCCGAGCACGCACGCCAAGCAGCCCAACTCGTTCGTGTACCGCTTCGTGCCCGACCACCCCAGCGACCTGTCCCAGGGCAGGCTTGAGGCGCTCCAGGTGATCTCCAATCGCAGCGGCGATCCGATCGCGTTCCACGCGGGCCAGGCCGAGGCGGACATCACCAGCCCGGACACGCGCGACCTGCACACGCCTGGCGAGGAGTTCAGGACGCGCTGGGTGACGCTGCACGACACGGGCACGGACGGCACCACGCCGTTCAGCGCCAACGCGTTGGCGAAGGCAGCGAAGGCAACGCCGTTCAAGCGGCCCGAGAACGGCGTCTTCGAGCCGGGCGACCACTTCCAGCGGTTCTTCTTCACCGAGACCGGTGACACGAACTCACTGACCGAGGCGGGCGCAGCCTACGGCGGCTTCGGCTCGCTGCAGGAGCTGTTCCAGCGCGACCCGTCGGCCTCGACCGGGCGGCTGCGCGTGGTCTGGCAGGGCGACGTCGCCCACACGGGGCTCGACAACATCGCGTTCGTCAGCCGCCATCAGGCGGCGGTCGTCGAGGACGCCGGCGACGGGCTGCACACGCAGCGCAACGCGCTGGACTCGGCGTACCTGCTCGACGTCACCGAGGACCAGCCGGCGCCGGTCCGGTTCCTCGCCGAGGGACGCGATCCATCGGCGACGTTCGACGCCGAGCACTCCGGGCACGGCAACGAAGGCGACAACGAGATCACTGGCATCCATGTCTCCGACGGCGACCCGACGATCGCCGGCCTGCTCGGCGTCAAGGTCCCGACGCTGTTCAGCGGCGGCTGGCGCATGTTCTGGACGCAGCAGCACGGCGACAACAACACGTACGAGGTGTCACCCGCCCCGTAGCGCCCATCGCCGAACTGGCCAAAGCCCCGCCGTCCTGCCCGGCGGCGGGGCTAAGGTAGGTCGCCGGATGCTGACCCACTGTCTCAAGAGCGCCGGCATGGATGCCGGCAAGGGGTAACTGCTTCTCATGGCCACCACCACTTCGGCGATCGATCGCGCCCGGCTCAAGCAGCTGACTGAGCGCGAGCGGGCGCGCTTCCTGGAGCGCACGCAGGGCTCGCAAGCGAAGTTCGAGCGCGCGGTCCAGGTCATGCCCAAGGGCGTGCCGAGCTCGTTCCAGGCCGGCGAGCCGCGGCCGATCTACCTCTCCCACGGCGAGGGGTCGCGCGTCTGGGACGTCGACGGCAACGAGTACGTCGACTTCCACAACGGCTTCGGCGTCATGTGCGTCTCGCACGGTCACGCGGCGATCGTGCGCGCGGTGTCCGAGCAGGCGGCTCGTGGCTCGCACTTCGCCGCGCCGACCGACGGCTCGATCGAGGTTGCCGAAGAGCTGCGCCGCCGCTTTGGCCTGCCGCAGTGGCGCTTCTCGAACTCCGGCACGGAGTCGACGATGGCCGCCATCCACCTCGCCCGCGGCGCGACCGGCCGCGACGTGATCCTGAAGATGGAGGGCTCCTACCACGGGCACCACGACTCCGTGATGGTGTCCGTTCGCCCGCCGCTCGATCAGCTCGGTGAGCCCGGCGAGCCGTCGTCGCTGCCGTTCGGCGCGGGCCATCCCGATGCGATCCGCCAGCTCACCAAGGCGGTGCCGTTCAACGACGCCGACGCGCTCGAACGAGCGCTGCAGCGCTTCGACGTCGCCGCGGTGATCGTCGAGCCGGCGATGATGAACATCACGATCGTCGCGCCGCGCGAGGGCTACCTGGAGCGCGTGCGCGAGCTGTGCGACGCCCACGGCGCCAAGCTGATCTTCGACGAGGTCAAGACCGGCTGCACGATCGCCGCGGGCGGCGCGGTCGAGCGTTTCGGCGGCAAGCCCGACATGGTCTGCCTGGCCAAGGCGATCTGCGGCGGCTATCCCGGCGGCGCGGTCGGCATGA
>VAYD01000145.1 GCA_005883905.1 Actinomycetota bacterium | reverse complement strand
CCCGGCGTCACAGCGTCCAGCTCGGCGAACACCGCCTGCTTGATCTCCATCTTCTCCGGGACCGCCTCGATCACGAAGTCGACGTCGCCGAAGCCGTCGTAGCTCGTGGTGCCGTGGATCCGGCCGACGATCTCCTCGGCCTGCTGGTCGGCCTGCTCCTGCGTCAGCTTCTCGTTCTTGACGAGCCCGCCGACCTGGCCGGCGGTCACGTTGCGCGCCTCGGTCAGGCCCGCGTCCACGAACTCCTGCTTGACGTCCTTGAGCACGACGTCGAACCCGGCGGCGGCGATCGTCTGGGCGATCTGGCCGCCCATCGTCCCGGCGCCCACGACCGCGGCCTTGAACACGAACATGTCTCGTTGAAGCTCCTTGTTGGCGAATCAGAGATCGGCGGGTGCCCGGACCTCGCGCTCGAAGCGCTGCAGGGTGCGCTTGAGCGAGTCGCGCATCGGGCGCCGCACGAAGAGGAAGTCGACTACAGCAGGAACGCCGCGATCCTGCTTGATGGCGTAGGCCAGCTCGAGGGTCACCGTGGTGCCGTCGGCGCCGGGCGCGAAGCCGATGGTCTGGCGGCCGTGGATCTTCTCGTCCTCGACCTCCACCGTCTGGCCGACGCGCGCCTCGAAGCTGACGACGCGCTCGAGCACGCGCCCGCGGCCACCGGGCTTCGAGTCCCAGATGACCACGGCGCCGGGCTCGCGCGGCCAGCCCTCGTCGACCTTGAACATGTGCCCGAGCCCGTCCACGAATGTCGGCCAGCGGACCGTGTCGTACCACAGCTCCTCCGCGGCGCTGGCGTGCACGCCCGGCAGCTCGAGCTCGACCTTCACCTTGCCCACGGGCGGAAGTCTGCCGGGTCAGGCGGCCGCGGCGCGCACGATGGCCTCTGCGACATGGGTGACCGCCGCGGGCGCGCGGCCCGGCCGGCGCGCCAGCACGACCCGGCGCGCCTCCTGCGGCTCGCCGCGCACGCGGACGATCGCGATTCCCGGCGGCAGGGCGGGCAGCGCAACCGGGGCGACCGTCGTCACGGCGAGGCCCGCTGCCACCAGCTGCAGCTTGGCCAGCCAGTCGCGCACGACGTAGCGGACGTCCGGCCGCTCGGCGAGGCCGGGCCAGACGCCAAGCAGCGACTCCCCCGCCTCGGAGCGGCTCGCCACCCAGACCTGGCCCTCCAGCTCGGACGCCTCGACCGCGCCCGCACGGGCGAGCGGGTGAGCCACGGGGACCGCGACGACGAGCTCGCGCTCGACGAGCGTGGTGACCTGCAGCGGCGGCGACTCTGCGTCGGGCGGCCGGAACGGCGGCGTCGAGGCGATGATCGCCAGGTCGAGCGTGCCCGCCCGCAGGGCGCGGGTGAGCGCCGGCGTCGTCCCCTCGCGCAGCGTGACCCGCAGCTGCGTCGGCAACCCGGCAAGGACCGGCGGCAGGAGGCCGGCCGCCGCACTGGCAAAGGCGCCGACCCGGACGGGACCCTCGGGCACCGGCTCGCCCGCCGCCTCCCGCCGCGCGGTGGCGAGCTCGTCGAGGATCCGTGCCGCGCGCGGCAGCAGCCTGGTACCGGCCGGCGTGAGTGCCACGCCGGTCCGGCTGCGCTCGAAGAGCCGCCGGCCGGCGACCGCCTCGAGGCCGGCGACCTGCCGCGAGACGGCCGATTGTGTGTACCCCAGCGCCCGCGCCGCCGCCGAGAACGAGCCGCTCTGGGCGACCTCGCGCAGGACCCGCAGCCCGGCTGGAGAGAAGTCGCTGGTCATGCGTTCGACGCATGGTAGCTGTGCGACATTCTCGCTTTTGCGATGACCATCCGCGGCGTACGTTGGGTGGCATGAGCACTCCACGCATCGCCCTCGTCACGGGGGCCAACCAGGGCCTCGGCCGAGCGCTCGTCGCCGGGCTCGCCGCCGGGATGGACCCGCAGGACCGCGTCCTGCTCACCGGCCGCGACCCCGAGCGCGTCGACGCCGCGGCGGCCGAGCTCGCCGGCGCCGGAGCGCGGATCGAGGGCCGCGTCCTCGACGTCCGCGACCCCGCCGCGATCGAACGCCTCGCGTCGGAGCTCGGCGAAGTCGACGTGGTCTTCTCGAACGCCACGGCCCGCATGAGCCCGGACGCCGACCCCACCGACGAGGTCGACGCGGTGGCGGAGACCAGCAACGTGGCGACGAGCGCCGTGCTGCGCGCCTTCGTCCCGCGGCTGCGGCCGGGCGGCAGGCTGATCGTGGTGGCCAGCGCGCTCGGCACGCTCGACAAGCTCGACGAGCGGGTCGCCGCGCGCTTCGCGGCCGCCGCGTCGGACAGCCTCGACGCCGTCGATGCGGTCGTGACCGACTGGCGCCGCGCGGTCCTCGAGGGCACGGCCGAGGACGTGGGCTACGAGAGCTGGCTGAACATCCCGTCGAAGGTCGCCCAGGTCGCCGCCGTTCGCGCGGTCGCGCGCGAACGCCGCGCGGAGGACCTGGCGAGCGACCGGCTGCTGATGGCGCTCTGCCCGGGCCTGATCGACACGGACGCCTCGCGCCCGTGGTTCGACGACATGAGCCCCGCCCAGACGCCCGAGCAGGCCGCGGCGTGGCCGGTCGAGCTGGTGCTGTCGGACAGCTTCGACCCCGCCTACTACGGCGAGCTCGTGCAGTTCGGCAGGGTCATCCCGTGGGAGACCGGCGTGCCGGTCTCCCACGCGGCGAGCGGCTCGCGCTAGGCGGTGACGGCCTCGGGCTCAGACACGCGCCGCGGCAGCAGCGTCTCGCGCGCGATGACCAGGCGCTGGATCTGGGACGTGCCCTCGTACAGCTGCATGATCTTCGCGTCGCGCATCAGCTTCTCGACGGGGTACTCCTTGATGAAGCCATAGCCGCCGTAGATCTGCACGGCGTCCGTGGTGACCTCCATCGCGGCGTCCGCGGCGAAGCGCTTGGCGTGCGAGGACTCCAGCGTGTTGCGCTTGCCCTGGTCGAGCAGCACCCCGCTGTTCCACGTCGCCAGGCGCGACAGGTGCACCTTCGTCGCCATGTCGGCGATCATGAACTGGATCGCCTGGTGCATCGCGATCGGCACGCCGAACTGGACGCGCTCCTTGGAGTACTCGGTGGCGAACTCGAACGCGGCGCGCGCGATGCCGGTCGCCATGGCGGCGACGCCCGGGCGCGTGCGGTCGAGGGTCATCATCGCGAGCTTGAAGCCCTTGTTCTCCTCGCCGAGGAGGTACCTGGCGTCGACCTCGGTCTCGTTGAAGGTCACGGTCGCCGTGTTCGACGCCCGCTGACCCATCTTGTCCTCCTTCTTGTCGATGACGATCGTGTCATCGCGCTTGACGAGGAACGCGGAGATGCCGCGGTGGCCGGCATCGAGGTCGGTCTTGGCGTAGACGGTGTAGTAGTCGGCGTACTGGCCGTTCGTGATGAAGCACTTCTGACCGGTGATGACGTACTTGTCGCCCTTCTTGACGGCCTTCGTGCGCATGCCCGACACATCGGAGCCGGCGCCAGGCTCGGTGAGGCAGAACGATGCGAGCTTCGGCTCGGCGGCAAGCGCCTCGAAGAACTCCTTCTTGACCTCCTCGGAGCCGCCGAGGCCGACCGGAGCGCCGGCGAGGCCGTTGGCGCCCAGCGACGTCTGGATGCCCGAACAGCCCCAGGCGAGCTCCTCCTCGATGATGCATCCATCGAGGTACGTGAGCCCTGCCCCGCCGTACTCCTCGGGGATGTGGGTGTTCATCAGGCCCACCTCGTGGGCCTTGTCGATCACGTCCTGGGGCCAGGTGCCCTCCTTGTCGTACTCCCAAGCGACAGGACGGATCTCCTTCTCGGCGAAGTCGTGCGCGAGGTCGCGCAGGTTCTTCTGCTCGTCGGTGAGCGTGAAGTCGACCACTGGTTTCGTTCTCCTAGGGGAAACGGCAACAGATTGACTGGTCAGTCAACTACCCCGAAGGGTACCCGACGTCACGTGTTCCGTCACGTGGCAACCAGCGCATAGACGACGAGCGCGATGCCGCCGAAGAGGGCGATCGCGGTGACGAGCACGAGCCCCCATTGCTCGGGGAACACCGCCGGGCGCCTCGGCGCGAACGTACGGCGCTTGACGCGCTTCCACATCAGCCCAAACTCTAGGGTGATGCAGGACGCGTTCTGGATCGTGCTCGTGGTCGTCGTGGTCGGCGCGTCGATCGTCGCGGTCATCACGTTTGCTCTGACCGACAAGACCTACGCGCAGATCGGGCGCGGCGCGCTGTCGCTCGACCAGCCGACGGCGGCGGAGCCGGTGTCGAGCGCCGTGCGCGACGACGAGATCCGCCAGATGCTCGAGGCGCGCAACGAGCGCCGCCGGCGCCGCGGGCAGGAGCCGCTCGACATCGAGGCCGAGCTCGCGACCCTGTTGGCGCCCAACCTGGACGCAGATCCCGAGCTCGCGGCGGAGGTCCGCGACCTCGTCATCGCCCGCAACGAACGCCGCGTCCGCCAGGGCAAGGAGCCGCTCGACGTCGACGCCGAAGTCGCCCGGCAGTTGCGCGACCTCGGGTGATAGAACCCGCGGATGGCCGATCCGCGCCGCTTTGAGCTCGAGGACCTCGTCAACCGACCGGGGACGTACTTCAACCCCCAGACCGAGGTCATGATCGTCGTCGACGACACCCCGGACATCGACTCCGAGATCTTCGACCTGGAGGACTACGAGGGCGCCGACTGGGTCCTGATCGCCGACGAGACGCCGGTCGACGAGCACGTCCGCGACGAGCTCATCGAGTCGTTCCAGTCGACCCACACGCCCGACGTCACGAGCGCCGTGCCGGCCGATGAGGACGACATCGAAGAGGTCGACGAGCTCGAGCCCGACGAGGACGAGGTCGAAGAGCTTTAGGTAGGCCTTCGCCTCGCTGCCGCCGGCTACGTGTAGTCAGTCCTAGACACGCTGTTCATGGTCGCGTTGGCCGAGTGGGGGTCAGCTCGGTCGTATGCGGTCGGTCCGGCTGTCATCCCGCGGTGGCGGCCGGCCGTGGGCCCCGAGAACCGCGACTATCGCGGTTTCGGCTCAACCTCCTCCATCGCTGATCGGCATCAAACGCCGGCGCCATCGCACACGAACCGCGCTGCGCGCCACTGATGCTCCGCCCGTCAACGACAGCCATGCCGTGACGGAACAACGTGGTCGGGACTTCCACCTAGGCGAACGCGAACACCACGATGAACACGGCGTAGACCGCGAGCAGCAGGATGCCCTCGTGCCAGGTCGACTCGCCCTCCTGGGTGACCTGGTTGGCGATCGTGACCGCGAACAGGATCGCGGCCAGCTCGAAGCCGTTGAGCACGAACGGCATCGGCGACGGGCCCAGGACGAAGCTCGTCAGCACGAGCACCGGTACCACGAACAGAGCGATCTGCGCGCTCGAGCCGATCGCGATGTTCACCGCCAGGTCCATCTTGTCCTTGCGCGCGACGAGCACTGCGACCCAGTGCTCGGCGGCGTTGCCGACGATCGCGATGACGATCGCGCCGATGAAGAACTCGCTCAGCCCCGCCGACTTGGCCGCGTGGTGGATCGAGCCGACCAGGATCTCGCTCATCACGCCGACCGCCACGCCGGCGATCGCGAGCATCATGACGGACCTGCGCACCGACCAAGGCTCCTCGTCGTGCTCGCCCTCGTGCTCGGGGTTGAAGAGGTCGCGGTGCGTCTTCATCGAGAACACCAGCCCGGCGGCGTAGACCGCGATCAGCAGCACCGCGATCCACAGCGACAGGTGCTCGACCTTGGACGGGAACTCGCGGATCTCGTCGTGCGGGCCCGGCAGCGAGCCGTGCGAGACGAGGGTGAACACGGCGGGCATCGTCAGCGCGGCGCCGGCGAGCAGCAGCATCGAGGACTGCGCGGAAGCGGCCGTCCGGTTGAACAGCTGGCGGTCGCGGCCCAGGCCGCCGACGAACATCGCGGCGCCGAGGACCAGCAGGACGTTGCCGAGGATCGAGCCCACCAGCGACGCCTTGACGACCTCGTGCAACCCCTTGCCGAGCGCGAACAGCGCGATGATCAGCTCGGGCGCGTTGCCGAACGTGACGTTCAGGAAGCCGCCGATGCCCGGGCCGCTGCGCGCGGCGAGCTCCTCCGTCGCCCGTCCCATCAGCGCCGCGGTCGGGATGACGCCGAGCGCCGAGGTGATGAAGACGACCGTCGGGTCTGCGTTCGCCAGCTTCAGTGCGATGGCGGCCGGGATGAAGACCGTCAGGTACTTGGGCCAGCCCACGCGCCCGTCAGCCGCCGTTCACCAGGCTGGCGCACTTCTGCACCTGTGCGAGGTCGCTCCCTGCTTTCTGGACGCAATCGAGGTAGGCGGACGGCGCGCTCCCTGAGGGCGTGGTGGCCGTGCCGGAGGCGGACGCGGATGAGGACGCGGACGACGACGAGCCGCTGCCGCCCTGGAGCGCCGCGATCTGGCTCTGCAGCTCGCTGAACGGCCGCGCGCCGGCCGGGGCATTGATCGCCTGGGCCTTGTTGAGATCCGCGATGGTGAGGTCGAAGCGCAGCTCGCCCGACTTCAGCCCGCCGGCCGTCTTCTGCGCATCCTTGGGGACGGCGAGCGAGACGCTGAGCGCGAGCCGCCGCAGCGCGTGGTCGTCGACGCCGGTGTAGACGTCGACCTGCGCGCTCTTGACCGAGCGCTCGATCGTCGACTGAACGGCCGGGCTGAGCCCCTGCGGCACGCCCTGCGCGCTCGAGCCGCCGAGGTTCTTTGCCTTCGACAGCAGCGTGTTGACGTCGGCGAGGAAGCGCTGGACGTTAACGCCCGAAGTGATGTGGAACGTCTCGGTGCCGCCGACGTCGGCCTTGCCGACCTTGCGGGCGTTGGTCAGCCACGTCCCGGGGTTGACGCCGAGGGCCTTGAACGAGGCGCCGCCGCTGCTGCCCTTTGACTGCTTCTGGGACTTCTCGTAGCCGTTCTTGAACTGGTCGAACAGCGCCTTGTCGACGGAGTAGGTCTGTCCGCCAAACTTCAGGTAGCCGGTGTCGCCGAGCGATACGGCGCCCGCCTTGACGGTCTGCCCGCCGGCGGCGATGTCGAGGTCGAAGTCGAACTTCGGCAGCTTGCCGGACCCGATGCTGGTGAACGGCCCGGCGAGCTTGAACGCGAGCGGACCGGTCAGGCTCGGCAGGCCCTGGGCCTGGACGCCGAGCGAGACGTCGAGCTTGCCGGACTTGACCGTCTTGTCGCCCGCGAAGGTGTCCTTGAGCAGCGTCGACGTGCTGGCGTCGCCGCCGCCCGAGCCGCCGCAGCCGGCGACGAGCGCAGGCAGGACGAGCAGCAGCAGACAACGGCGCAGGCGGGAGGGCACGGCAGCGCGAGGGTATCGAAGCGCCCATAGGATGGGCGCCGGTGGCTCCACGCACCATCCTCTACACCGGCAAGGGCGGCGTCGGGAAAACGTCCGTCGCGGCGGCCACGGCGCGCCGCTGCGCGGCCGCCGGGTTGCGGACCGTCGTGCTCTCCACGGACCCCGCGCACTCGCTCGCCGACGCGCTCGGCACCTCGCTCAACGGCGAGCCCACGCCGATCGACGGCACGCTCTGGGGCCAGCAGGTCTCCGCGCAGGACGAGATGGAGCGCAACTGGGCGGGCGTGCAGGACTGGCTGAGCCCGCTGCTCGTCGAGCGCGGCGTCGACCGGATCAGCGCCGAGGAGCTGACGGTCCCGCCCGGCCTGGACGAGCTCTTCAGCCTGCTGCAGATCAAGCGCCACAACGAGTCCGGCGACTTCGACTGCGTGATCGTGGACTGCGCGCCGACGGGCGAGACGCTGCGGCTGCTGTCGTTCCCCGACGTCGCGCGCTGGTGGCTGGAGAAGGTCCTCCCGCAGCAGTCGCGGATCATGGACGCCGCGCGACCGTTCGCTCGCGCGGTGCTCGACGTCGCGCTGCCCGGCGAGGAGG
>VAYD01000542.1 GCA_005883905.1 Actinomycetota bacterium | reverse complement strand
GGGCGGGCGCGCGCGTTTGCGAACCTTTAAGGCGTGAGCGCCTTCAAGGACCCCGAGATCGAGATCAGCGTGCAGGACGCCGCGGCGCTGCTTGGCAGCGGCGAGGCCGTCCTGGTCGACGTGCGCGAGCCGCACGAGTGGGACGCCGGGCGGATCCCCGGCGCGCGGCACGTGCAGCTCGAGCACCTCGCGTCGCAGGCGGACACGATCCCCCGCGACACGCGCGTGATCTTCCAGTGCCGCCTCGGCGTCCGCTCGGCCATGGCGACCAAGGCGTTCCGCGCGTCAGGCTACGACGCCGTCTCGATGGCCGGCGGCATCCAGGCATGGCACGACGCCGGCCTGCCGATGGACCCGCCCGACGGGCGCGTGGCGGACCACTGATCGCAGCGAGCGCTCGCATGCCGGATCGGGCGCACGGGTACGACGCGTCCCATGTACATCGGTATCGGAACGCTCATCGTCATCATCATCCTGATCATCCTGCTGACCTGATGAAGGCCGGCAGGACGCAGGACGGCGTGGCTACAGCTTCTGGACGTTGACCGCCTTGGGGCCCTTGTCTCCCTGCTCCTCCTCGTAGGACACGCGCAGCCCCTCCGCTAGCGAGCGATAGCCCTCCATCTCGATCCCCGTGTGGTGGACGAAAAGGTCGCGGTCTCCCTCGTCGGGGGTGATGAACCCGAACCCCTTGTCGTCGCTGAACCACTTCACGGTGCCGGTGGCCATCTAGCCAGTCCCTCCCAATGGGTCGTCCTGCCGGGAACCTTCCCGGCTCCATCGGGGGCGAGCGTACCAGCGCGGAGCCTCAGGAAGTCCGAGCCGGAACCTCGATCTCGCGCTTGAGGATCTTCCCGGTCGGGCCCTTCGGGAGCTCGTCCACGAACCAGACCTGGCGCGGGTACTTGTAGGCGGCGACCTGCTCCTTGACGAATGCCTTCAGCTCGTCCGCGCTCGCCTCCGCTCCCTCCTTCAGCGCGACCGCGGCGCCGACCTCCTCGCCGAGCTCGTCGTGGGGCACGCCGACGACCGCAGCCTCGCGCACCGCCGGATGCTCGTAGAGCACCTCCTCGATCTCGCGCGGGTACACGTTGTAGCCCCCGCGGATGATCATGTCCTTCTTGCGGTCGACGATGAAGAAGTAGCCGTCCTCGTCCACCCGCGCCATGTCGCCGGTGTGGAACCAACCGTCGCGCATGACGTCCTTCGTGGCCTCCGGGTTGCGCCAGTAACCCTTCATCACGTTGTGGCCGCGGATCGCGATCTCGCCGACCCCGCCCTCTTCGTCGGCGAGCTTCATCTCGACACCCTCGATCGGCGTCCCGATCGAGCCCGGCTTGCGCTCCCTGTCGGGGTGGTTGAACGACGCGACCGGCGACGTCTCGCTCAGCCCGTAGCCCTCGAGCACCTTGCAGCCGAATCGCTCCTCGAAGCCGCGCATGATCTCGACCGGCATCGGAGCGTGTTGAGCATCGCCGCGTACATCGTCGGCACGCCCTCGAAGACGTTGACCCGGTCGCGCTCGATGATCTCGAGCGCCTTGGCGGGATCGAAGCGCGGAATCAGCGACAGGCATCCGCCCGAGAAGATCGTCGCGTTCAGGCCACACGTCTGGCCGAACGAGTGGAACAGCGGCAGCGCGCCGAGCAGGACCGCCTCGTCGCCCAGGCCGAACAGCCCGGCCGCGATCTCGACGTTGCGCCGCAGGTTGGCGTGCGTCAGCTCGGCGCCCTTCGGCGTGCCGGTCGTCCCCGACGTGTAGAGAATCACGGCGGTGTCGTCCTGCGCGCGGTCGGCGACCTCGGTGACGGGCGGCGCGGCGCCGACGAGCTCCTCGAACTCGCCGGGCCTGACCAGGATGCAGTCGGTGCCCGCCTGGTCGGCGCCGGCCTGCGCGGCGTCGGCGAAGTCGTGCCACGCGAACACCATCTTCGACTCCGGGTCGCCGCAGTAGAACGCGACCTCGCGGCCCTTCAGCAGCACGTTCATCGGCACCACGACGGCGCCGGCGCGCAGCACGCCGTAGTAGCAGACGGCGAAGTGCGGGACGTTCGGCAGCATGATCCCGACCCGATCGCCTGGCTCGACGCCGCGCTCGCGCAACAGCCCCGCGATGTGGGCGCTGGCCCCGTCGAGCATCCGATAGGACAGCTCGGCGTC
>VAYD01000087.1:506-5904 GCA_005883905.1 Actinomycetota bacterium | reverse complement strand
AAGCGCGCAAGCAAGCCCGTCGTGGGCCTGGATATCGAGCCGAGCGCCGTCGCGGCCGCACAGGTCTCGGTCAACGGCTCCATCTCGATCGACCGGGCCGCCGTCGTGCCGCTCGAGCCGGGTGTCGTCCGCGACGGCGAGGTCGCCGACGTGGACGGCCTGGCAGACGCCCTGCGGACGCTGTACCGCGAGAACAAGGGCCTCGACAAGCGGGTCCGCATCGGGATCGCGAACGCCAAGATCGTCGTGCGCACGCTCGAGCTGCCGCCGATCTCCGATCTCAAGGAGCTCGACACCGCGGTGCGCTTCCAGGCGCAGGACCAGATCCCGATGCCGCTCGACGCGGCTGTCCTGGACTTCCAGGCGCTCGGTGTCGTCGACACCCCGGACGGCCCGCGCCAGCGCGTCCTGCTCGTGGCGGCCCGCCGCGACATGGTCGACAAGGTGATCGCCGCCGCGCGCGCCGCCGGGCTGCGCCCCGAGGGGATCGACCTCGCCGCGTTCGCCATGATCCGCGCGCTGCATCGCCCAGGTCTCGACGAGCCCGTCATGTACCTGTCGGTCGGCGGGCTCACGAACCTCGCCGTCGCCATCGGTTCGCGCTGCCTGTTCACCCGCGTCGTGGGTGGCGGCACCGAAGCGCTCGCCGTCGAGCTCGCGGAGCGCAAGAGCCTCACGCTCGAGCACTCGCGCGCCTGGCTCGACCACGTCGGCCTCCGCGCGCCGGTGCAGGAGATCTCCGGCGACGAGGCGATCGTGAGCGAGGCGCGCCTGGTGCTGCAGGACGGCGTCCGCCGCATCGCGGTCGAGGCCCGCAACTCCCTTGACTTCCACACCGCCCAGGACGCCACGCCGCATGTCGAGCGCGTCGTCCTGACCGGCGGCGCCCTGTCCGTTCCAGGCTTTCCGGAGGCGCTCGGCGCCGAACTCGGACTGCCCGTCGAGGCGCTCAGCGTCAGCGGGGCGCCCGAGGAGCTCGGCGCGGGCCGGCTGTCCGTCGCCGCAGGCCTGGCCGTGATGGAGGGGCCGCACGCATGAAGGCCGTCAACCTCATCCCGGTCGAGGAGCGCCGCGGTAGCGCCGCCGCCGGCGGCCGCTCCGCCGCTCCCGCGTACGCCGTGCTCGGGGTCCTCGCCGTGCTGGTCGTGATGGTCGCCGCGTGGACGCTCACCGGCAAGACCGTCACGAGCCGCCAGGCCAAGCTCGACTCGATCGAGCAGGACGCCAGCGCCGCCGAGGCGCAGGCGAACAAGCTCGCCGCCTATTCGGCCTTCTCGGACCTGCGCAAGAAGCGCGCCGAGACTGTCTCGTCGATCGCGAAGAGCCGCTTCGACTGGGCGCACGTCATGCACGAGATCGCGCGCGTCATCCCGACCGACACGCACCTGGTGAGCGTGTCGGGCACGGTGTCCGCGACGGCGCAGGCGCCCAACGGCTCCGGCGAGGCGCTACAGCTGCGCGGCTCCAACGCCGGCCCGGCGATCGACGTCGTCGGCTGCGCCAACAGCCAGAAGAACGTCTCGCGGATGATCAGCCGCCTGCGGCTCATCGACGGCGTCCAGCATGTGACGCTGGCCGAGTCATCGAAGAGCGACAGCGCCACGGCGTCCGACGCGAGCACGGGCGGGGACGGCGGCGAGTGCCGCTACAACAGCCGGATCGCGAAGTTCGACGTGCTGCTGCTCTTTGCCGCGCCGCCCGCCGTCGCCGCTCCGAGCACTGCCCCGGCCGACGCCAGCGCCACGACCGCCGCGCAGACGACGACCACCGGGAGCACGAAGTGACCGCACGTGACCGCACCGTCGTGATGGTCGTCGCCGCCGTCGTGCTGCTGGCCGGGTTCTGGTTCCTGGCCCTTGGGCCCAAGCGCAAGGACGCGAAGGCGCTGAACGACAAGATCGCCACGGCGCAGCAGCGCCTGGACACCGCGCGCCAGCAGACGGCGGTGGCCGCCGCTGCGCGCAAGCGCTACGACGAGGACTACGCGACCGTCGCCAAGCTCGGCAAGGCCGTGCCGGCAGATGACGACGTGGCTTCGCTCGTCTACCAGCTCGACCACATCTCGACCGGTTCGCACATCGACTTCCGCTCGATCAAGTTGACGGGCTCCGCCTCGTCGGCGCCCGCCGCCGTGCCCAGCGCCGCCCTGGCCTCCGGCGGCACGAACGGCGCGACATCGCCGTCGGGCGCGTCGACCCCGGCGAGCTCCAGCACGCCGTCGTCTTCCTCGACGCCCCCGAGCTCGTCGTCCTCGACGACGACGCCTGCGCCCGCCACCGGCGTGCCCGCGACGCAGTCGGCTGCTGCCGGCCTGCCGCCGGGCTCGACCGTCGGGTCCGCCGGCTTCCCGACGATGCCGTTCTCGTTCGAGTTCGACGGCAGCTTCTTCGACATGGAGCACTTCTTCGAGGGCATCCAGCATTTCGCCTCGACCAGCGGCGACGCGGTGTCGGTTCGCGGCCGGCTGCTGACCGTCGATGCGTTCGCGCTGACCGCATCGCGGTTCGGCTTCCCGCGCGTGAAGGCATCGATCAACGCGACGGCATACCTGGTGCCCCAGGATGAGGGCCTCACGAGCGGCGCCACGGCGCAGGGCCCGGCCGCAACGCCGGCGTCCACCACTGGGTCGACCGCCTCGCCGGCGGCTCCCGCTGCTGCCACGTCGATCGCCGGAGGGGCGCGATGAACTCGGTCCGCACCATCTTCAACGACCTCGTCGACCGCCGCCTCTGGCCGCTGGCCCTGGCGCTGGTCGCGGCGCTCGTCGCCGTGCCGGTGCTGCTCGGCGGCGGCTCGAAGGCCTCGAGCTCGGCGCCCCCCGAGCCGATCGCCAACGCCCAGGCGACCACGGGCGGGACTGCTCAGGCGGCGATCTCCGTGAGCACGCCGTCGACCGCGCGCAAGGACCGCCCGGGCGCCGTGCGCAACCCATTCGAGCAGCACAAGGTCCCGGCCACCTCGGACACGACGATCAACCCGCAGCCGACGCAGACGACCGCCCCGAGCGGCGGCGTCACCACGCTGCCGAGCCCGAGCACCGGCGCCTCGCCCGGCTACACCGTCACGCCGATCGTCCCCGGCTCGGGCGGCGGCAAGCGCGACACGCCCGTCCAGGACGTCTGGAAGGTCAACCTGCGCTTCGGCGAGCCCGGCGAGCAGAAGCTGCGCCACGACGTCACGCGGCTCACGCCGCTGCCGTCGGCGACCAACCCGTTCTTCGTCTTCCTCGGCGTGCTGTCCGACGGCAAGACCGCGGTCTTCCTGATCTCGTCCGACGCGACGGCGACCGGTGACGGCACCTGCAAGCCGGACCCGACGCAGTGCGACACGATCGAGATGAAGGCAGGCGACACGGAGTTCTTCGACGTCGCCCAGGGCAACGCGGGCGTCGTTCAGTACGAGCTTGACCTGATCAAGGTCTTCCACGGCACGGTCAAGGGCAAGGCGGCTGCCGCCAAGGCCGCGCGCCGTGTCAACAAGGACGGCAAGAACGTCGTCGACGAGCTTAAGGCCGAGGGCGACAAGAGCATGGGCCGCTACATCTACTCGTACAAGCGCGGCGTCCTCGTGCGCCGCCACGCGAGCCGCGCCGTCGCGTCCGCCACGGCGAGCAGCACCGGCCTGGGCGCCGCGCACACGTCGAGCCTCGCCGGCACGACCTGGGGCGCTCCGATCGCCGGTCAATAGGGTGTGGGGCGCATGGCGCCCCTACGCCTCATCACCGCCGGTGAGTCCCACGGACCCGGCCTGACGTGCATCGTCGAGGGCCTGCCCGCAGGGCTCGAGCTCGATGCCGAGGCGATCGGCCGCGACATGCAGCGCCGCCAGCTCGGCCACGGCCGCGGCGGCCGCATGAAGATCGAGCGCGACAGCGCGCAGGTCACCGGCGGCGTGCGGCACGGGCGCACGCTCGGCTCGCCGGTCGCGCTGCAGGTCGCCAACCGCGACTACGCCAACTGGGAAGAGCGGATGAACCCGTGGCCGGTCGACGCCGACGTGCCCGAGGTGCATCTCCCGCGCCCCGGCCACGCCGACCTGGTCGGGACGCAGAAGTACGGGCTCAGCGACGTGCGCAACGTGCTCGAGCGCGCGAGCGCGCGTGAGACTGCCGCGCGCGTCGCGGGCGGCGCGCTCGCCAAGGCGTTCCTGCGCGTGCTCGGCGTGCAGGTGCTCAGCCACGTCGTGCAGATCGGGACCGTGCACGCGCCCGCGCGCGCCGACCTGCGCGCCGAGGACTTCGAGGGCGTCGACGAGGATCCCGTGCGCTGCCTGGATCCGGACGCGAGCCGCGCGATGGTCGACCACATCAACGGGCAGCGCAAGGCCAACGAGTCGATCGGCGGGGTCTTCGAGGTGATCGCGTTCGGGGTGACCCCGGGCCTCGGTTCGCACGTGAGCTTCGAGGAGCGCCTCGACGGCGTGCTTGCCGGCGCGATCTGCTCGATCCAGGCGGTCAAGGGCGTGTCGCTGGGCGACGCGTTCGAGGTCGCGGGGCTGCCGGGCTCGCAGGCCCACGACGAGATCTTCTGGTCGCAGGAGCGCGGCTACTTCCGCGAAACGAACCGCGCCGGCGGCTTGGAGGGCGGCATGACGACTGGGCTGCCGCTCGTCGTGCGCGGCGCGATGAAGCCGCTGCCGACGCTGACGCAGCCGCTGCGGTCGGTCGACATCGAGACCAAGGAGCCCACGCAGGCCCTGCGCGAGCGCACCGACTCCTGCACGGTCCCCGCGGCCGGCGTCGTCGGCGAGGCGATGGTCGCGTTCGTCCTGGCCGATGCCTACCGGCGCAAGTTCGGCGGCGACCACATCGACGACGTCGTCGCGTCCGTCCGCGCCTACGAGGAGCGGATCGGCTTCATCCGACCGTGACCCTCGTCCTCATCGGATTCATGGGGGCGGGCAAGTCGACCGCGGCGCGGCGGCTGGCCGGCGCCGACGAGCTCGTCGAGGCCGAGCTCGGGACGTCGATCGAGGCCTTCTTCGACCGCGAGGGCGAGGCGGCGTTCCGCGAGGTCGAGGAGCGGGTCGTCTGCGAGCTGCTCGACCGTGCCCCGGACGTCGTGGCGCTCGGCGGCGGCGCGGTGCTGAGCGAGCGCGTGCGGACAGCGTTGCGCGAGCACACCGTCGTGCTGCTGGAGATCGACGCCGAGCAGGCGTGGGAGCGCGCCGCCGGCGCCGGCCGCCCGCTCGCGCGCGATCAGGACGCGTTCGAGCGCCGCTTCGCGGAGCGTCTGGCGCTATACGAGTCGCTGGCCGACGCGTTCGTGCCGAGCGGCGACGTGGCCGCCGCCGTCGCGGCGCTGCAGTCACGTCCCGCCGGTGCGCGGATGGTGTGGGCGCACGCGGCGTCGGGCTCGTACGCGGTGTGGTTCGGCGAGGACACATGGCCGTCATCGGA
>VAYD01000087.1:0-494 GCA_005883905.1 Actinomycetota bacterium | reverse complement strand
TGGCGGTCGCGCCCGGAGAGACGTCCAAGACGCTGGCGTCGGCGCAGGCCGTGTGGGACGCGCTGGCCGCGGCGGGCCACACGCGCGCGGACACGCTGCTCGCCGTCGGAGGCGGCGTGGTCGGCGATCTGGGTGGGTTCTGCGCCGCGACCTACCAGCGCGGCATGCCGGTCGTGCACGTGCCGACCACCGTGGTCGCGCAGGTGGACTCCGCCTACGGCGGCAAGACCGGCATCGACCTGCCCGCGGCCAAGAACTACGTCGGCGCGTACCACCAGCCGGCGGCTGTGCACGTGGTGCCGTCGACGCTCGAGACGCTCCCGCCGCGCGAGCGCGCGGCGGGCTACGCCGAGGTCGTCAAGACGGCGCTGATCGCCGGCGGCTCGCTGTGGGACGCGGTCCTCGGCGGCGCGCGTGACGACCCCGACACGGTGCTCGCGTGCGCGCGGACCAAGCTGCGGATCGTCGCCGCCGACGAGCGCGACGCGGGCCTG
>VAYD01000543.1:1497-2967 GCA_005883905.1 Actinomycetota bacterium | reverse complement strand
CGGGCGCGCGGTGCGCGACGCCGGCATCCCGTGCTCGACCGAACGTTCCGTGCGCTTCGCGCAGTCGCTCGAGCTCGTGCAGCCGACCTCGCGGAACCGCCTGTACTGGACGGCGCGGTCCGTGTTCGTCTCGTCGCAGGCAGACCTGCCCGCGTTCGACGCCGCCTTCGCGCGAATCTTCGACGGCTTCGTCGACCCCGCCGGCCCGCGCGGCGACCAGGCGGCGCCCCAGCTCGAGGGCACCACGGCGGGCGGCCGGCCGCCGGCGCCGGGAGCTGAGGCGGCGGAGGTCCGCGGCGGCGGGCAGCCTTCGGCGGCGCCCGCCGGAGAGCGCGACAGCGACGGCCCGGAGCGGGAGGTGCCGCTCGCGCTCGCGACCGCCGACGAGCGGCTCGCATCGAAGAACTTCGCCGAGCTCGAGCCGGACGAGCTCGCGGCGCTGCGGCGGCTCATGCGCGACCTGGCGCCCGCCACGCCGCTACGACGCACGCGCCGCGCCCACCGCGCGCGCCGCGGCGACCACTTGGACGTGCGCGCCACGCTCCGCGCCAGCCACCGTACCGGCGGCGACCCGGTCCGCCGACTGCGCCGCCGGCGCGAGCTGCGCCACCGGGCGCTGGTCGTGCTCTGCGACATCTCCGGTTCGATGGAGCCCTACTCGCGCGCGCTCCTGGCGTTCCTGCACGGCGCCGTCGGCGGCGCGAACGCGGAGGCGTTCGTCTTCGCCACCCGCCTGACGCGCCTGACGCGCGCGCTGCGCAGCCGCCAGCCCGACCTGGCGATCAGCCGCGCCGCGGCCGCCGCCCCCGACTGGTCGGGTGGCACGCGGATCGGCCAGGCGCTCGCCCGGTTCAACGACCAGCATGGCCGCCGCGGCATGGCGCGCGGCGCAGTCGTGGTGATCGTGTCCGACGGCTGGGAGACGGGCGATCCCGAGCTGCTGCGCCGCGAGATGGAGCGGCTGCACCGGCTCGCCTACCGGATCGTCTGGGTCAACCCGCGCAAGGCCACGCGCGGCTTCGCTCCTCGTGCCGCCGGGATGGCCGCAGCGCTGCCGTACTGCGACGCCTTCGTCCCTGGACACAACCTGTTCGCCCTCTCTGAGGCGATCGAGGAGATCGGAGCCCACCGCTGATGGAGTTCGAGAACACGTTCGTCGTCGACGCGCCGATCCAGGAGGTCTGGGACCTGCTGCTCGACGTGGAGCGCGTCGCTCCCTGCATGCCCGGCGCGCAGGTGCTCGAGCAGACCGCAGAGGACGCCTACAAGGTCGCGGTCAAGGTGAAGCTCGGCCCGATGACGATGAACTACACGGGCGACGTCGAGATCGTCGACAAGGACGCCGGAGCGCACTCGGCGACGATGCGGGCGAAGGCCAAGGAGGCGCGCGGCCAGGGCACGGCGTCGGCGAACATCCGGATGGCCCTTGAGCCGCAGAACGGCCGGACGCAGGCGTCGATCCTCACCGAG
>VAYD01000543.1:0-1284 GCA_005883905.1 Actinomycetota bacterium | reverse complement strand
TAGCGATGCGTGAGCTGCTTGACGCGCTTGCGCGCTGGGACACGGCCGGAGAGGACGTCGCGACCGCAACGGTCGTCTCGACGAAGCGCTCGGCGCCTCAGCCGCCGGGGGCGAAACTGGCGCTCAGCTCCTCGGGTGACATCGCAGGCGCCGTCTCCGGAGGCTGTGTCGAAGGCGCAGTCATCGACTGCTGCTCGCGCGTGATGGCGGGCGCGCCGCCGCAGCTACTGGCCTACGGCATCCCCGACGAGGAAGCCTGGGACGTCGGCCTGCCCTGCGGCGGCGAGATCGAGGTCTGGGTGCAGCGCCACGAGCCGGCGGGCCACGCCGGTGCGTTCGCGCAGCGTGTGCGCGACGGCGAGCGCGTCGTGCTGATGACAGCGATCGACAACGTGCCCGAGCCAGGGGCGACGCTCCTGGTGACTGCCGACGGCAAGCCCGACGGCGGCCTCGGCGATCCCGCGTTGGATGAAGCAGCGCTCGAGCTCGCACAGGATGCGCTGTGGACCGAGCGCTGCGGGCTCGTGGAGACCGCGCACGGGCGCGTTTTCGTCGACGCGGTCGCGCCACCGCCGCGGTTGTTGCTGTTCGGAGCGGTCGACCACGCCGCACACCTCGCGTCGTTTGCCTCGAAGGCCGGCTGGCGCGTGTTCGTCGTCGACCCGAGGGCGCAGTTCGCGACCGCCTCGCGCTTCCCGGCGGCCGAGCGCGTGCTGGCGGCGTGGCCGCAGGAGGCGATCCCGGCACTCGGCGGCATCGACCGCGCGACCTCGGTGGTGGTCCTGACGCATGACCCGAAGCTCGACGACGCGGCGCTTGGGATCGCGCTGCGCTCCGAGGCGCCTTACATCGGCGCGATGGGGAGCAGGCGCGCGCAGGAGCGGCGCCGCGAGCGCCTGCTGGAGGCGGGCCTCACCGATGCCGATCTGGCGCGACTCGCGGCGCCGGTCGGCCTCGATATCGGCGCGCTGACCGCCGAGGAGACGGCCGTGTCGATCCTCGCCGAGCTGATCGCGGTGCGCCGCGGCCACCACGGCGGCCGGCTCAAGGACGCCAAGGGGCGCGTCCACGGAGCCGCCTCATGATCCTTGCCCACATCGCGGGCGTGCCCGTGGAGGAGACGCTGCTGGCGCTCGCGCCCGTCGGCGTCACGGGCGTGGGCGTCTGGCTCGCTCAGCTGCGGCGCAGCACGACGAGAAACTCGTCGTGGTTGCGCTGGAGTAGCTCGAGCTCGAACGGCAGGTCGAGTGCTCCGAGCAGTGCCGCGAAGGTGCGCGGCTCCCA
>VAYD01000086.1:8730-12854 GCA_005883905.1 Actinomycetota bacterium | reverse complement strand
CATGAGCTCCGTGACGGCGCCAGTCGTGACCGAGTGGTATTTCGAGGACTTCGCGGTCGGGCAGGTCCACACGACGATCGGCCGCACGCTCGGCGAGGCGGACATCATGAGCTTCGTCGGCTTCACCGGGGTGTGGGAGGAGATCTTCGTCAACGCGCAGTACGCCCGCGAGCAGACGATCTTCGGCCGCCGCGTCGTACCCGGGCTGTGCATCCTCGTGGTCGCGGAGGGCCTGTACGTGCTGACCGGTCACACCCACCACGGCCGGGCGTTCCTCGGGCTCGACGAGCTGAGGATCATCGCGCCGGTGGCCTGCGGGGACACGATCCGCGCCGAGGTGACGGTGGCGTCGGTGCGGCCGTCGGCGAAGCGCGAGGGGCATGGCGTGATGACGCTGCGCCACCGCGTGCTCAACCAGGAGGACGCGGAGGTCATGAGCTACAAGACGGCGCGCCTGATGGAGTGCAGGCCCGCGTGATGGAACGCTACGAGGGCTACGAGGCGATCCGCTTCGAGCGCATCGGAGCCGTGCTGCGCGTGACGCTCGCCAACCCGCGCAACCCGCTCAACGCCGTCGACGGCGCGATGCACGCCGAGCTGATGCGGCTCTTCGATGACCTGCGGGGCGAGCGTGACGCACGCGCGGTGGTGCTCACCGGCAGTGGCCGGGCCTTCAGCGCCGGCGGCGACTTCGGCTGGATGTCGGGCATCGGGCCGGGTGACTTCGCGGAGATGCGCCGCGAGGGCAAGCAGATTGTGTGGAGCCTGCTCGACGTCGAGGTGCCGATCGTGGCGGCCATCAACGGGCCGGCGATCGGGCTCGGCGCGACGCTCGCGCTGCTGTGCGACGTGATCTTCATGGCTGACACGGCGAAGCTCGCCGATCCGCACGTGCAGGTCGGCATCGTTGCGGGGGACGGCGGCGCCGTCGCCTGGCCGCTGGCGGTCGGACCCGCCATCGCCAAGCGCTACCTGATGACCGGGGACGCACTGCGTGCCGAGGAGGCGCTGCGGCTCGGCCTGATCACGCATGCGGTGCCGGCCGACGACCTGCAGGCCGAGGCGCTCGCGTTCGCCGAGCGGCTGGCCGCGGGCGCGCCGCTCGCGATCCGCTACACGAAGCTCGCGGTCAACCAGCTCGTCAAGCAGGCGCTCGCGACGTGCTGACGTTCGCCAGCGAGGACCACCGTGAGGCGCTGCGCGCGCTGAGCGTGAAGGAGCAACCGAGGTTCGCGGGACGATGACCGATTCCTGGTACGCGGGCAGGCGGGTGGTCGTTGCCGGTGGCGGTGGTTCGGGCATGGGCGCGGCCGTGGCGCAGCTGGTGCGCGGCGCCGGCGCCGAGGTCACGGTCCTGGACCTGCGCGAGCCTGACGATCCCGACGGGCTCGCATTCGAGCGCGTCGATCTGGGAGACCCCGATGCGATCGACGCGGCGGCCGATACGCTCGGCGACCGCGTCGACGCGCTGTTCAACTGCCAGGGGATCGCGGGCTCGCGGCCCGGCACGACCCAGGGCGACGTCATGCGCGTGAACTTCCTCGGGGTGCGGCATCTCACCGAGCGGGTCGTGCCGCTGATCCCCGCGGGCGGCGCGGTGGCCAGCATCGCCTCGGTGGGCGGCCTTGGCTGGGAGCGGCGGCGGGAGACGATCGACGAGCTCCTGGCGACGCCGGACTTCGCGGCTGGGCTCGCCTGGGTCGAGGCGCACGCCGAAGACCTGCTCGCGCAGGTCTTCCCGCGTACGTATTCGTTCTCCAAACAGGCCCTGATCGCGTGGACGATGCGGCGCGCCGTCAGTGCCATCGAGCACGGCGTGCGCATGAACTGCTCGAGCCCCGGCTCCACGCGCACCGCGATGTCGCCGGACTTCCCGGCGGACGGCGTCGACTACATCAGCCGCCCGATCGGCCGCGAGTCGACGCCGCAGGAGCAGGCCGGCCCAGTCGTCTTCCTCAACAGCGGCGCGGCCAGCTACATCAACGGCGCGAACCTGGTGGTGGACGGGGGCAACGCCGCCGCCCGCACTGTGGGGCTGCTGTGAGCGTCCAGTACGTCGTGATCCCCGGGGCGGGCAGTTCGGGACTGGCGTGGGAGGAGGCAGCGGAGCTGCTCGGCGCGCCGATCGTCCCCGTGCCGGACGCGCCGGACGTGCCGGCGATGGCCGCTGAGGTGGAGGCCGCAGTCGCGGCGATCCCGCGCCCGCGGGTCCTGATCGGGACGTCGCTGGGCGCGATGGTCGCGCTGGAGGTCGCGCGCCGGGTCGAGGTCGACGCGCTGGTGCTGGTGGCCGCAGGCTTCGGGATCGCCGTGGCGGACTCGGTGCTCGAGTGGGTCGCGGCGAACCCGCCCGACCTGTTGGGCAAGATGGCCCGCAGCGGCCTCGCCGACCGCGAGGACGAGCGCGTGATCGCGATCCGGCTGGAGGACTTCCAGCGCCGCGGGCAGCCTGTCCTGCTTCGGCACCTCACGGCCCTGGGCGCGTATCGGCCCGAGCCGCTTGAGGATCCGCCGCCGACGGCGGTGCTCTGGGGGGAGCACGACCACGCCGTCCCCCTGTCGGACCATGCGGAGCTCGCCGTGCGCTGCGGCGGCGTGCTGATGCCGATCGCCGACGCCGGGCATGCGCCCTTCCTCGAGCAGCCCGAGCGGGTGGTTGCGGCGATCCGCCACCTGGCGGGACGTGCGGCGCTCGAGCGCGCGCCGCGGTGATCGCCGCCGGCTGGGCGGCGCTTGCGGACGCGCTTGCGGTCGGGCCGGGCATGAGGATCCTGGAGGTCGGTTGCGGCGAGGGCGGGTTCTGCGCGCTGGCGGTCATACGCGGCGCCGAAGCCGCCGGCATCGACGCCGACCCGCACGTCGTCGCTCGGGCCCGGCAACGGGTGCCGTCGGCGGACCTGCGCACGGGCTTCATGGAGGCGCTCCCATGGGCGGACGACAGCTTCGATGCAGTCGTCGGGTTCAACGCGTTCCAATACGCGTTCGACATCGACCTCGCCCTGCGCGAGGCGGCGCGCGTCTTGCGTACGGGTGGGCGGATGGGCATGGGGAAGTGGGGTCAGGACAGCGAGCTGTTCCGCCTCGCCGTCGCGATCGGCGCCGGCCGCCCCGGGGCGCTGCGTGTGCAGGATCCGGTCGAGGAGGCCATGCGCCGCGTCGGGCTTGAAGTGTCTGAGCGCGGCGACCTGCCGGTGGAGCTCGAGGTGCCCGACGCCGGCGCCCTCGCCGGCGCAGTCGGCGTCACCGACTCGGCGGCGCTCGTGGAGCACGCGGAGGCGTATCGCCGGGCCGACGGCTCGTACCGCTTTGCCGCCGCAGTCACGTACCTCGTCGCGGCCGAATAGATTCTCTGCCATGCCAGAACGCGCCGCCATCGTCACCGGAGCCAGCCGTGGTATCGGGCTCGCCCTTGCCGAGACGCTCGCCGACGAGGGCTACGCCCTGACGGTCAGCGCGCGCAAGCCGGACACGCTCGAGGCGGCCGCCGAACGGCTGCGCGGGCGTGGCGTCGAGGTCGAGGCCGTCCCCGCCAATCTCGCCGACGCGGACGCCGCCGCCGAGGTGGTCGGGCGTCACCGCGACCGGTTCGGGCGGCTCGACGTGCTCGTCAACAACGCGGGCGTCGGCATCGGCGCGACCGCGACCGACCATCAGACCAAGCACGTCGACCTCCAGCTCGACGTCAACCTGCGGGCGATCATCCTGTTCTACCGCGAGTCGATCGAGCTGCTCCGCGCTGCCAGCTCTGAGCACCACAACGCGCTCGTCGTCAACCTGGCGTCGCTCGCGGGCAAGTCGCCCCAGCCGTGGCTGTCGGTCTACTCCGCGACGAAGGCGGCGGTCGTGGGCTACACGGTGGCGATGAACAAGGAGCTCGCCAACGACGGCATCAAGTCGGTCGCGCTCTGCCCGGGATTCGTCGACACCGACATGGCGGATTTCATCAAGGACACCGTCCCCGCGGAGACGATGCTGAAGACCAGCGACATCGCGGAGGCGGTCCGGTTCCTGCTCCGTGTATCGCCGGCGTGCCTGATCTCGGAGATCGTCTTCCAGCGCCCGGGCGAAACGATCTGAATGGACGATGAGACGGTCCAAGCGATGCAACGCATCGCCGACACGAG
>VAYD01000086.1:0-8671 GCA_005883905.1 Actinomycetota bacterium | reverse complement strand
ACGCGGCCCTGCTCAACCAACGCTTCGGCTCGCAAGGCTCAGCCGGGCACTCGGTTCAGAGCCACCCCGTCGGCCTCCGCGCGGCGGAGCAGGGGCGCCTTGACGAGCACCTGCCATGCGCCCAGCCAGCGCGTCTCGTAGCGGCTGCCCAGGAACCGATCGAACGCCAGCAGGTGGGGGCCCCTCCACGTGAAATCGTGGACGACGATCACGCTCGGGCCGCGTGCGAGGAGCTGTGCTCGCCAGCCCGCGTAGCGTCCGGGCGTGTGCGCGAGCATCCACTGCAGGACCCCGGAGCGGAGATAGATGTAGCGGCTGGGGTTGCGCCGGTGGGTGAGCACGAGGGGCACGGGATCCCCGATCGCGTACAGCGTGCCGCGAGCGCCGAGGATCCGAGTCAGGGCGTCTGCCCGAGCGCGCTGAATCATCAGGCCCACCCCATCTGGGCGGGCCCGCGAGTACGCCACCCAGGTGAATCCAGACAGCACGACCGCACGAGCACCGCCGCGGCGCCGCCCAGGCCCAATGCGGCATATGGCAGGCTCGGGTAGAGGTCGGGGTAGTTCTGGACGTCTGACAGCGTGAACGCCGCCAGCGGGACGAACGACGCTATGACAATGCTGATGAGCGGATGGCTCAGGACGCTGCGCCAGGCCGCGCGGCCTTGCCAGATGGCAAGCGCGGCGAGAACGATCAACGCCACGAGCCCGCTCCACACGAGCCAGCCGTGCAGCGCCGGGTAGCTGTCTCCGACGACGGTGCCGATGTGGCTCACCCGTTCCCCGACTGTCGTGTGCACCCGCTTCACGCCCTCCAGCGGGAAACGAAAGGCCGCGTCGATGAAGTCGGGGAGGGCCCCGGCGATCCAGTAGTAGCCGAACATCCCGGCAACGGGAATGGCGACGCCGACGAGTGAGCGCGCGCAGGCCCGGCGCCGGTCGCCGGCGCTCACGAGCGCGGCGATGACGGCTACGACCATGTATATGCCCAGCGGTTGCCAGCAGAGGAACGCGAGCGCGCTCATGACGCCGGCCGACAGCCAGCGCCGCCGCACGAGCAGGACCATCGACGCCGCAGCGAAGGCAACGCCCGGCGTCTTGGCATCAGGTCCCCCGAGCGCGTCGATGGCGAAGCCCTTGTAGGAGACGAACGCGGCGGCGCTCACCACGCCTGCCAGGACGGATCCCCAGAGCCAGAGTGCCAGGAGGTACACGGCCATCACCGCGGCGCAGGCGAACAGGAAGAACACGACCCTCGCCGCGTGCACGTCGCTGCCGCCGAGCACCTTGGACACCTCGACGCCGGCCCCGGCGATCATCGGCGACAGCGGCGTCTTCGCGTCGAAGATGCTGACGTAGTACGGAACTCCAGCGACGAATTGCTGGCCGCCGTACATGAAGATCGCCTCGTCGCGGCTCAGGTGGTCGTCAATGCTGAAGCGCGTGAACAGCGCGACGGCGACGACGAGCGCAAACAGCAGGCCAAGCAGTGCGCCGCGCCGGCTCAGACGGCTGACCCACGATACGACCGGCGGGTCGGCATTCGCCGCTGTCGACCAGCTGCTGACGTCGGTCGGCGGGAAGGAGGATGTGGCCACGGAGGTCGGTGTGGTGCGCCAGGGTTCGAACCCGGCGCAGCCTCGCCGGTGAGACGCAGCGTACGTCGTGAGCGCCTGCATGTGGCACATGCAGCGATTCTTTTGCGCACTCGGCCGGCTCAGACACTGGTTTCAGGTCCCGCGGAGGCGTTACGCTGCGGCACCGCGGCGCACCCGCTGAACGGATTCCGCTCCCAGGAGGACACTCGTGAAGGATCACGCCGTCTCGTCCGCCCGTCTCGCCGGGTTGTTCGTTGCTCTCATGCTGATCGTGGCGCCCGAGGCTGTCGAAGCCGCCCAGGGCGGCGTACCCGGCAGGCCGGGGGCCGAGGTCATGCAGGCTCGCCACCACGACAAGTCGCGGCCGCTGCGCGAGATCCCGCCGGCGCCGGCCAAGAACGAGCGCGAGGCGGAGAAGCGCGTGAAGGAGCTGCCCCTCTTCATGGGCGGCATGTTCGATCCCGTGGTCCAGGTGAGCAAGGGCGCGGCGCAGGCACCGACGCTCGGCGCCGGGTTCGAGGGCGTCGGGCAGGGGTTCTCGGGGCCGAATGGCACGTTCACCGTGAACTCCGCGCCTCCGGACACCAACGGCGCTGTGGGGCCCAACCACTTCGTCCAGATCGTCAACCAGAGCTTCGCGATCTTCGACAAGGGCGGCACGCCGGTCTATGGCCCGGTCCCGACGAACACGCTCTTCAGCGGATTCGGGGGCGGCTGCCAGGCCAACGACGACGGCGACGCGACGGTTGAGTACGACCGGCTGGCGAACCGCTGGGTCATCAGCCAGTTCTCGGTGACCAACGCCAGGACGTACCACTACCTGCAGTGCGTGGCGGTATCGACCGGACCGAACCCGACGGGTAGCTATTACCGCTACGCGTTCGATTACGGGACCACCGCCTTCCCGGACTACCCGAAGCTGGGGGTGTGGCCGGACGCGTACTACACGACGTTCAACATCTTCAACAACGGCAGCGCGTTCGCCGGCCCCAAGGTCTGCGCCTACGATCGCACCAGGATGCAGGCCGGCCTGTCGGCCACCCAGCAGTGCTTCCAGCTGAGCACGGCCTACGGCGGCCTGCTCCCGTCCGACCTCGATGGCCCGACGGCCCCGCCCGCGGGCAGTCCCAACTACATCATGGACTTCGGCACCAACCAGCTCGAGCTGTGGAAGTTCCACGTCGATTGGACGACGCCGGCGAACTCCACGTTCAGCGGCGCACCGACTGCGATCCCGGTCGCGGGCTTCACCGCGGCATGCAACGGGGGCGGCGGCGTCTGCATCCCCCAGCCGGGCACCAGCCAGCAGCTCGATTCGCTCGGCGACCGGCTGATGTATCGGCTCGCGTACCGCAACTTCGGCGACCACGAATCGCTCGTGGTCAACCAGAGCGTGACCGCGGGCACGACCACCGGCGTGCGCTGGTACGAGCTGCGTGACCCGAGTGCCGCTTCTCCGGTCGTGTACCAGCAGGGCACCTACGCGCCCGACGCGACGCACCGCTGGATGGGGAGCGCCGCCATGGACCGCGCCGGCGGGATCGGCCTGGGCTTCAGCGCGTCGAGCTCGACCGTCCGCCCGAGTCTGCGGTTCACCGGGCGCGTGGCAAGCGACCCGCTGAACACGATGGGCCAGGGTGAAGCGACGCTGATCGCCGGCACCGGCTCCCAGCTGACGGGGCTCAGCCGATGGGGCGACTACTCGAGCCTCGGCGTGGACCCGGTCGACGACTGCACCTTCTGGTTCACCAGCGAGTACCTGGCCTCGAGCGGGACGTTCAACTGGCACACGCGCATCGGGACGTTCCAGCTCCCGGGCTGCGCCGCGGCCGTGACGCCGGACTTCGCGATCTCCGCGACGCCCGCGAGCCAGACGGTCGCGCCCGGATCGGGCACGAGCTACACCACGAACGTCACCCCGACGGGCGGTTTCGGCGGCAACGTCGACCTGACCGTGTCCGGCCTCCCGTCCGGCGCGACGGGATCCTTCACGCCGGCGACCGTCAGCGGGGGCGGTACGTCGACGCTCGCCGTCACGACGACGTCGAGCGTTGCGCCTGGCTCCTACCCCTTGACGATCACGGGCACCAGCGGCGCCCAGGTCCACACGGCACAGGTCACCCTCGTGATCGCCAACCCGGCGCCCGCGCCCGACTTCACCCTCACGGTGACGCCGGCAACGGGCACGGTGAGCCGCGGTCAGCGCACGACGTTCACCGTCACCGCGGCGCCCAGCAGCAGCCTCACCGGCGGCGTCTCGCTGAGTGCGAGCGGCCTGCCGAGCCGCGCGTCGGCGTCGTTCAGCCCCAATCCGACGACGAGCACGTCGACCATGACGGTCACGACGAACAAGAGGACACCGACCGGCACGTCCACGGTGACGGTCACCGGGACGGGCGGCGGAGTGACCCACACGCAGACGGTGACCCTGACCGTGCGCTGAGTGCGACCGCGGCAGGTTCTGCATCCATCGATAGCCATTGCCGGCGGGCTCTTCGCCGCCGCGGCGGTCGGGTGTGGCGGCGGCCACACCACGATGCCGGGCAGCCCCGCCTCGCGCGCCGCGGCGCCGTTTCACATGAGTCCGTGCCGCGTCGCGCCGCACGCGCGCTGCGCGACCCTGCGCGTGGCGCTCGACCCCGCCCGCCCTGGCGGTCGGCGGCTCGCGCTGCGCGTCGCGGCGGTGGGAGATCCACAGCGACCCGTGCTCCTCGCGCTGACCGGCGGGCCGGGGCAGCCCGGCGTTCCGTTTCTTCGCCGCACGCGTTCGCGCCTGGGCGCGGTCGCCGATCGGTTCGACATCGTGATGATCGACCAGCGCGGCACGGGTGGCGCCGCGCTTCGGTGTCCGGCCCTGCAGCGGGCGATGGGCACCTCCGACCTGACCGTCCCGCCCGCGTCGGCGGTGCGCGACTGCGCGCGGCGCCTCGGCTCCCGCCGCGCGTTCTACACGACCACTCAGGTCGTCGCCGACCTCGAGGCCCTGCGGGCTGTACTACGGGCCAGGCGGATGTGGATCATGGGCGTCTCCTACGGCACCTACGTCGCCGAGCGCTACGCACTCGCTCACCCGCGCAACGTCGCCGGGCTCGTCCTCGCGTCGGTCGTGCCGCAGACGGGCGTCGACGCGACGCTGCAGGACAACCTGCGCGCGACCGCGCGCGTCCTGCGGGCCGCCTGCGGGCGGTGCCCCACCGACCCGGCGCGCGACCTGCACCTGGCGCTGCGGCGCGGCGCGAACGGCCCGGCGGTGCTCGACGCGCTGACCGCCCTGAGCATCGGCGCGCCTGACTTCCCCGGCGTCGCGGCGGCGTTGCACCGCGCAGCCGCGGGCGACCGGCGCGGACTGGACCGGCTCGTCGCCGCCACCCGTCGCGCACAGGCCGCGCCGGCGACGGTCTTGAGCCAGGGCCTGCATGCGGCCACGTTGTGTGCCGACTCGCGCTTTCCCGCCCACCGCCCGGACCACCCGGTGTGGCCGTTCGACGCCGCCACCGCGGCCCGCAACGGCCTGATCGAGCTGTGTCGGCACTGGCCTCCGGCCGAGGCCCCGACGACGACGCAGCTCGACCGCCCGCTGCCGGCGGTGCCGACGCTGTTGCTCGAAGGCGCGGCCGACCTCAGCACGACCGTGTCCTGGATGCGCCAGGAAGCACGCTGGACGCTGACTCCCACGATTCGCGTCCTCCCGGGCGTCGGGCACGCGGTCCTGAGGTCGCCGGCCGGCATCCGAGCGGTGCGGAGCTTCCTCGCACGTGCACGTCGCGGAAGGTTCTCGCCGTAGTCGGTGTCCTCAGGGGAATGAACTACTACGAAACGTCGTTGCGAAAGAACCGCCGCTGGTTGGCGATCGCGCCCGTCGCCGTCGCGCTCCTCATTGCGGGCTGCGGAGGCGGCGGCACCACCTCCAAGTCACCGACCACGAGCGCCGGCGCGATGCTGCGTCTTGCGCGACTCGAGCCTGGTCGTGCGCTGGTCGACGGTCAGGGCAGGACGGGCGACACGAGCACCTGTAGCGGTGCGTGCGCCGGCATCTGGCCACCGGCCACGACCAGCGGCAAGCCCAGCGTGGCATCCGGTCTCGCCGCGGGCAAGATCGGAACGACCAAGCGCACCGATGGCGGTCGTCAGCTGACGTACAACGGACACCCGCTGTACCGGTACGCCGCCGACCCCAAGCCCGGAGACGCGAACGGCCAAGGCCTGAACCAGTTCGGTGGCAAGTGGTACGTGCTCAACGCGAGCGGGGCGAAGATCGACGATGACTGATCTCACGCACGCGGAGCGGGCCGCCCGCTACCTCGGCGCAGCGGCCCTGCTCGGAGTGGGGGTGGACCACCTGCAGCAGTACTTCGGCGCCTACTACTCGGTGATTCCGACCATCGGGACGCTGTTCGTGCTCAACTTCGCGGCGTCCGTCGTCCTTGCCGGCGCCCTGTTCCTGCCGATCCAGCGCGCCGGGCGGCGCGGGAGGCAGGTGCTCGGCTGCGTCGCCGCGATGGGCATCGGCGTGGCGGTCGGCTCCCTGGCGGCATTGCTGGTCAGCGAGCAAGCCCCGCTCTTCGGGTTCATGGAGAGCGGCTATCGCCAGGCGATCGTCGTCTCGATCGTGCTCGAGATCCTCGCATCCGTGCTGCTCGGCGCCTTTCTCATCGGCAACTTCCGCTCGAGCCGCGCCCGCTGACGTCTCCGTTACCGGTCACACGCGGTTTGTGAGCCATGACATGGTCGCCCGGAGACCGGGTTCCTACGGTCACGCGCGATGCGAATTCTCTTGATCGTGGCCGCCGCCCTCGGGTTGAGCGCCGTCCCTGCCGGCGCGGCGAAGGTCGCGATCCACCCCGGGTGCGAATTCATCCTCGGCGCAGGGCAGCAGTGCCTCGCCCCGTTCCCGGACGACTACTACACCCGCGCCGACCATCACACGGCCACGGGTCGGCGCGTGGATCTCCGCCGCTCGGCGATGCCCGCCAACACCAAGGGCGTGCACGTCGACCCGGCCGGCTGGAACCGCAACGACGGCTTCAGCCCCGGCATCACCATCGTCGTCCGCGTCCCCGGGCTCGACAACGAAGCGGCCTTCCGGCGCACCGGCCTGGTCGGAGTCGCCCGCCCGGCGCAGTACCGGGCGCGCAACCAGCCCGTGGTCGTCATCGACGCCAAGACGCACCGGCGCTGGCCGATCTGGGCCGAGCTCGACAGCAATGCAGCCTCTGATGGGGAGCGCAACCTCGAGATCCATCCCGCTCGCAACTTCCTGGAGGGCCACCGTTACATCGTCGCCTTCCGTCACCTGCGCACCGCGTCGGGCAAGGCCGTGAAGGCGACTGCGCCGTTTCGCATCTACCGCGACCGGCTGTCGTCTGGCCAGCGTGCCGTCAACCAGCGCCGCGGCCACTTCGAGCAGGTCTTCCGCGCCCTGCGCCGCGCGCACGTCGCGCGCCGTGACCTGTATGCCGCCTGGGACTTCACGATCGCCAGCCGCCGGTCGCTGTCCGAGCGGGCGCTGGCGATCCGCAACGACGCGTTCGCCAAGCTGGGCGACAAGACGATGGCGGACCGGAAGGTGCAGGGCCGCGCGCCGGCCTTCCAGGTGACCAAGGTCACCGACTTCACGCGCTGCGATACCGCCGAGGGCACCCCGTGCCCGGCCGGCACCGACCGCGACCTGATGCGCCAGGTCGAGGGAACGTTCGACGTCCCCTGCTACCTGACCTCGCCGGACTGCAAGACGGGCCAGGGCTTCAACTATGGCCGCGACGGGCTGCCCCACCAGCGGACCGGCAATCTCGACCACGCTCCATTCGTCTGCAACATCCCGTTCTCCGCCGCCGGCGGGCAGAAGCTCCAGGGCTCGCTCTACGGCCACGGCCTGTTCGGCGACGTCGGGGAGACGCGCCGCTCGCGCAACGTCCACCAGCTCGGCGACGAGAACAAGGTGCTCGTCTGCGCCACGGACTGGCAGGGGATGGCCGACGAGGACGTCCCGACCGGGCTGCAGGTGCTGCTCGACCTCTCGAAGTTCCCGGTCCTGGCCGACCGCCTGCAGCAGGGGTTCCTGAACTTCGACTACCTGGCGCGGCTCTTGGTCACGGCTGACGGGTTCGCGTCGGACCCCGCGTTCCGGGTGGACGGCGCGAGCGTCGTCGACACGAGCAGCGTCGCCTACTACGGCAACAGCCAGGGCGGTGTCCTGGGCGGCGCGTTCACGGCGCTGTCACCCGACGTCACCCGATCGGTCCTCTACGTGCCGGCGATGACGTACTCGGTGCTGCTGCCGCGCAGCGTCGACTTCGACGACCCGGAGGACCCGGCGGCGTTCGCCGACGTCCTCTACGGACGCCCGCCGTTCGACGGCTCCGGCGGCTACCCGGACACCGCGGTGCACCCGCTGATCCTCGACCTGATGCAGATGCTGTGGGACCGCGGCGACCCCTCGGGCTACGCGCAGCACATGACGCGCGACCCGCTGCCCGGCACCCCGGCCCATCACGTGCTGATCGAGATGGCCATCGGCGACCACCAGGTCTCCAACCTGCAGGCCGAGGTCGAGGCCCGGACGATCGGCGCGAAGCTTCGGATGCCGGCCTATGACCCGGGGCGGACGTTCGATGCCGACGCAGCGTGGGGGCTCGGCACGCTGGGAGCGTTGCCGCGCGACGACAACGCGATCATCCCCTGGGACATCGGTCCGCTGCGCCAGCAGGACGGCAACCGCATGGGCACGAACATCGCGCCCGAGGGGAACGTCCCGCCGGCGGGTGGCCAGGATCCGCACGACTACGTCATCCGGAACTCGCCCGCGATCCGGCGGCAGATCGCCGAGTACATGAGGCCCGGAGGGCAGATCATCGACGTGTGCGACGCCAAGCCGTGCCGGACGCCCGACTGGACGGGCTGAGAGCGGCCGTCAGCTCGGCATCCGCGCCGGCCGATTCCTCACTCAGCCGAGGGGCTCGCACGAACGTGATCACGGCGAACAGCACGGCGATGGCCGCCACGACCCACGTCGCGCTCGAGGAGCAGGGCACTGCCCTGACGGCCGTCCACGCCTTCGGCGTGGAGCGCTCAGTG
>VAYD01000085.1:5445-11139 GCA_005883905.1 Actinomycetota bacterium | reverse complement strand
TCCGCCGCTCGCTTTCGCGAATGCGCCTTCCGCGAACTGGCCCACAGCAGCATCTCCCAGCGCCTCAACGCCGTGCTCGCCCTGACGCTCACCCGCCGCCTGCGCGGCGGCGCGTGCCGCGCCAACCTCTTCGCGCTGGCGAGCGGCGCTCAGACGCTCGCCGCCGCCGCCGAAGGCGTCCTGCGCGAGCTCAACAGCCGGCTGGCGTGGGACGCGCGCGAGCACCTGAAGCTGCTCGCGCTGCGAACCCTCGCCCGCTCAACGCTCACGGGCCTCGACGCGCGGGCCTGGCGGCGCCACTGCGCGCCGCCGGCCGGGTCGCTCGTCGAGTGATCAGGCGCCGCTCAGTCGCGGTGCTTGCTCCCGTTGTTGTCCACGACGTTCCAGAGGCTCGCGGCGTTGCCGTTCCCGCTCCCGCCGTAGAGGACCGGTGAGCTCGCGCCAGACGCGCTGCCGCCCGAGGCCAGCCCGGACGCGAACGTGCTCGTGGGCTCGCTGCAGTTGTCCAGGACCTGGCTGCAGCTGCTGCCCGACGTCGGCGCGGACGCCGTCGCGAACGCGCCGTGCGCGAAATTGTCGGAGCCGAACGACGTCGAGATGTAATCGCCGACCATCCGGCCCTGGCTCGTCGTGGCGACCCAGGTCGACGGCATCCCGCTCGCCACCGTCGTCGGCGAGCTCCAGGTGCTGCCGGCGTTGGCCGACGAGACGAAGCCGACGCTCAGCGACGTGCTGCGCGGCGGGTAGAAGTAGTACGTCAGGCCGAGCTGCGCCCCGCTACCCGACGTCGCCTTGTTCACGGCGAGGCCGGGGATGAAGTGGTCGACGCTGCTGTTCGTGGCGTCGATCGGCACGCGGCTGACGGCCGACCAGCTCGTCCCCGGGGAGTTCAGGGAGTGGCTCAACACGATGTCGTTGGCCTTGCACGACCTGCGGAAGCGGCAGTCCGTCCACGCGACGTACACCGTCCCGGCGCCGTCGATCTCCGCCGAGGGCAGCGGCCCCTCGCGCAGGCTTCCGGCCACGCGGTGGTGGCTGACGGCGGCGATCGTCGTCACGGCGCTCCAGCTCGCGCCGCCGTTCGTCGAGTTGAACGCGCCGATCGCGGTCTCGTTGGCGTTGGCGATCGGCACGATCACCGTGCCGTCCGGACGAACGACCGGCTGGCCGCCGATCACGCCGGTGTTGTTGGTCTTCGCCGCGCCCCAGGTGAGGCCGCCGTCGCTGGACGTGCTCATCTCGAGCCGGTTGCCGGCCCCGTGGTCGTCCCACTGCGTGTAGCAGTTGCCGTAGAACGGGCTGGTGGCGGTGTTGTCACAGACGATCCAGTTCTTGTCGAGATCGCCCGCGCCCGCCGTCGCGGTCGTGACGGGGTTGCCCCACGTCAGGCCGCCGTCGGTCGAACGGCTCGTCACGACGGCGTTGCCGAGGACCCCGCCGGACTCGAGCAGCGTCAGCGATGAGACCAGCCAGACGTTGTGCCTGGCGTCGTAGGCGACCGAGGCGTCGGTCGCGCGGTCATTCGGGCCGCCCCCGGCCCACTTCGTGATGCCCGGCAGCAGGCCGTTCGTCCAAGTGGCGCCGTTGTTCGTCGAGGTCGCAAAGCCGATCGCGCAGGCGCCGCCGTCATAGACGCGCCCGACCTGGAAGGCCGCGACGATCGTCGAGCCGTTCGAGAACGTGTCGGGCTCGACCTCGGTTCGGTGGTTCGTCGTCGTCGACGCGGCGCACGTCGACTGCGTGAAGGGATCGGCGCTGATCTGCAGGGTCGCGGCATGAGCCGCCGCCGGAAGGCCGACCGCCGTGATCAATGCAGCAGCGACACCCGCCAACCGTCCATGGAACCGCAACATCCTGCCTCCTCCTCCTCGTGCTGGAAACCGTGGGGCGCGACCCTACCCTGGGCCGCCGCCGAAGTCGATGCGGGCGGTCCGCCGGTCGACGATAATCCTGCGCCATGCCGCTCGTCACCGAGCTCGACCTGCCCGAGATCGACCTCAATGACCCGCAGCTGCTGGGCGAGCGCTGGCACGACGCTATGCGCGAGCTGCGCGCCGGCGGCTCGTGGCTGGCGCGCGCGCCGCTCGGCACGGTCGTCCTCGACCGCGCCGCCGGCGAGCAGTTCCTGCGCACGAAGTCGGCGATCTTCCCCGGGCTGCTGCTCGCGCAGCTCTTCAACGTCGCCGACGGGCCGCTGCACGAGCAGATGGTCCGCAACATCATCAACATCAACGGCGGCGACCACTCGCGCCTGCGCAGCCTCGTGAACCCGGCGCTGAGCCCGCGCGCGGTCGAGCGCTACCGCCCGTTCATGCGCGAGATCCTCGCGGACCTCTGGCCGGCGGTCTCCGGCGGGGAGCGCTTCGACTTCGTCGCCGAGCTCGCCAAGCCGTACCCGTCGCGGACGATCGCGCGGGTCATGGGAGCGCCCGAGGACGACGCGCCGCGGCTCCACGACTGGTCGATGTGGATCCAGCGCCAGTTCGATCCGATCGCGCTCGGCGACCCCCAGCAGCTGGCGACGATGCAGCGCAAGGTCGCGGAGTTCTACGCGTGGGTGCGGCCGCTGATCGCCCGGCGGCGCGAGACGCCGTCCGACGACCTGATCTCGTCGCTGATCCTCGCCGAGGAGGAGGGCGAGCGGCTGTCGGACGTAGAGCTCGAGAACCTCGTCCTCAACGTCCTCGTCGGCGGGGTCGACACGACGCAGAGCCAGCTCGCGCACGCGATCCGGCTGCTCGCCGAGCGCCCCGAGCAGTGGGCTGCGCTGCGCGCCGACCCGGACGATCTCGCGCCGCGCGCAGCCGAGGAGGCGCTGCGCTACGAGCCGATCACGCCGCTCACCGCGCGGCTGATGGTCGAGCCCGTCGAGATCAACGGCGTCACGTTCCCGGAGGGCTCGGTCGTCGCCATCTGCGCGTTCACCGCCAACCGCGACGAGGCGCCGGACGACTTCGACATCCGGGCCCCGCGCGAGACCAAGCGCATGCTGACCTTCGGCGCGGGCATCCACTACTGCGTCGGCGCGAACCTCGCGCGGGCGGAGCTCGGCGAGGCGCTCGCGTTCCTGGCGCGGCGCGCCGAGCGCATCGAGCTCGCCGGCGAGCCGGTGCTGCAGAGCGTCAGCGGCATCTACGGCGTGGACGAGCTGCCGGTGCGGTTCAGCGCGTAGGGACGAACTCCAGGTACCGGCCAAGGTCGCGGAAGCCGACCGACGCGTACATCCGCTCAGCCGCGAGCGACGGCGTCGTGCAGATGCAGCGCGGTCAGCGCCGCACCGAAGCCGCGGCGGCGCGCGTGCTCGACCGTCCCGACGTTGTAGATCCCGCAATCGGCGCCATGGTCGAACGCCATCGCGGTCGCGACGGGCTCGCCGCCGGTTTGGGCGACGAGGATCGCGAACGCGGCCAGGTCGGCGCCGCGCAGCAGCCCCGCCGGCATGTCGAAGGCGCGCAGGTACACCTCCCACTCCACAGTGGCGAGCTCGATGTCCGGGCGCGGCAGCGCGACGTCGCCCAGCGCCATCCCCATCGCGCGGGTCGTCGTGTCGAGCGCGTAGCCGCGGCGCTCGACGTCGCGGCGCATCGCCGGGTCGCGCTCGTGGACCCAGAGGGCGAAGCGCCCGACGCCGGCCGCCGCGTATGCGGCTTCGGCCGCCTCCAGCGCGGCGGCGCGGTCGGCGGCCGCGAGGTCGCGCTCGGCGACCGCGTTGTTGTAGACGCGGCGCTCGGGCTCGCGCGTGAAGACTGCCGCAGTCACGCCCGGCGCGCGCAGCATCGCCGCGCCGGGCACGCCGCGCGCGTACTGCTCCCACGAGGCGACGAGCGTGTCGACGCCGCGGCGGTAGAGGTCGTCGTCGCCGATCACGCCGCGCCCCGCGCTTCGGCGACGATCGCGGCGAGGACCCCCGCGAGCTCGGCCCGGACGCCCTCGTCGACAAGGGTCCCCGTCGCGTCGACGGCGTCGCGGGGCACGGTGACGCGCGCGCCGCTCGCCGCCATGACCTCGGCGCCCACATAGCCGAGCACCGTCGCGAGCGTCTCCTCGGCGCCGCCGCCCCGCCCGGGCGACGCGACGTTGATCCACGCCGCCCGCTTGCCGTACAGCTCGGCGCCGCCGACCGTCCAGTCCAGGAGGTTCTTGAACGAGCCCGGGAGTGTGCCCGCGTACTCCGGCGTGCAGAACACGACGGCGGTCGCCGCCGCGATCGCGGCGCGCAGCTCCACGACGGCCGGCGGCAGCGGGTCGTGGTCGGCATCGGGATCGAACTGCGGCAGCTCGCCGAGCTGCTCGTGCAGCACGGTCTCGGTGCCGGGCGGGACGAGCTCCTGGGCCGCGCGCAGGGCGGCGCTGTTGGTCGACGCGCGCCGCGTGCTGCCGGTGACGAGCAACAGCCGCGTCGTCCCGTCGCCGTCCGGCCCGACCAGCACGACGTGGTGGCCGTCGGGATCGGCGAACGTCAGCGCGTGGCATTCCCAGTACGGGTTCGCGGGACGGACGGGCGCCTCCCCCATGCGCGCCGTGATCGCGTCGATCGCCGCCTGGTCGTCGAAGTACAGGACGAGCAGGTCCTCCGGGTGCGGGTCGCCGGCCGCGTGGTCGCCGCCCGTCGTCAGCTCCAGGTGCGCGCCGGTGCCCGGAAGGTCGAGGAACACGCCGTCGTAGCCGTCGTGGCCGGTGAAGCCGCCGAGCTCGGGCAGCCCGATCCGGTCGCGGTAGAAGGCGACCAGACGTGGCAGGTCATCGGTATGTCGGGCGACGCGCACACGCATGCCTCCCATGGTGTCAGCGCGATGCCCGCGTTCATTACGCCGCGACGCGCGGCGTAAGCTGCGCCGGTCGCTGGCCGCTAAGGGATACATGGACTTCGACCTCGGCGATCGCGCTTGACCCGCTGGCCACAGCTCGAGCAGTTCCTGCGAACCGACCCGCGCGACGTCGGCTGCGAGCAGGCGACCGCCGTGCTGCACGTCTACGTCGACCTCGTGCTCGCCGGCGAGCAGCCCGACCTGGAGCTCCCGGGCCTTCCCGAGCACCTGCGCGCGTGCGGGCCGTGCAACGACGACTTCGAGGGACTCCTCGCGGCGGCTCGCGACGGCCGCCTAGGCGACGCGGCCCCGCCGCCCCCGATCGAGATCCACACCGGTCCGCGCGACGAGCTGCGCCACCTGTTCGAGGAGGCCGAGGACTCGCCCGAGCAGCTCGCGGCGTACATCGACGACGGCGTCGTGCTCGTCGCGTCGGGCGAGGGCGGCGCCATTGGCCACCTCCAGCTCGTCGACGGCGAGATCAAGAACATGGCGGTCGTCCCCTCGCGCCGCGGCGAGGGCATCGGGCGCCGGCTGATCGAGGCGGCGATCGACCTCGCGCGCTCGGATGGCCGGTCGGTGCTCGCGGTCGCGACAGCCGCCGCGGACATCGGCAACCTGCGCTTCTACCAGCGCGTCGGCTTCCGCATGCGCTCGGTCGAGCGCGACGCCTTCACCCCGGCGACCGGGTATCCGCCGGACCTCGTCAGCGACGGCATCCCCCTGCGCGACCGGGTCTGGCTCGAGCTGGATCTGTAGCGCTGCGCGAAGATGCGCGCGTGCAACCGCGCGTGCTCATCGTGACCGCCGACATCGGCGCCGGCCACGACCTCCCCGCGGCGCTCCTCGCCGACGCCCTGCGCGAGCAGGGAGCGGAGGTCGCGAT
>VAYD01000085.1:0-5426 GCA_005883905.1 Actinomycetota bacterium | reverse complement strand
CCTCGAGTCGGCGATGCGCACCGGCGCGGAGACCGTGTTGCGGCGGCTGCCCTGGCTCTTCGCGCTGCAGTACTTCTTCGTCGCCACGCTCGCGCCGACACGCGAGCTGGCGCAGCGGGCCGGAGCACGCCTTGCGAGCCCCGTGATCCAGCGGCTCGTCGCGCAGCACAGGCCCGACGTGATCGTCTCGACCTATCCCGGCGCGACGGAGGTTCTGGGCCGGATGCGCGCCGCCGGCCGGCTCGCCGTCCCGGCGGTGTCGGCGATCACCGACCTGGCGGCGCTGCGCTACTGGGCCCACCCGGGCATCGACGCCCACCTCATCATCCACGCCGAGTCGCGCGCGGAGGTCGCCCAGATCGCCGGGTCCTCGCACCCGATCGCGCACGCGCGCGGCATGGTCCGCGCGGCGTTCGAGGACCCGCCCGCGCGCGAGGCGGCGCGCGCCGCGCTCGGGCTCGATCCGCAGACGCCGCTCGTGCTCGTGTCCGGCGGCGGATGGGGCGTCGGGCGCCTCGACGAGGCCGTCGACGCCGCGCTGCGCGACCCGTCGGCGCCGAACGTCGCCTGCCTGTGCGGCTCCAACGACAAGCTCCGCGCGAGGCTCACACGCCGCGGCGAGCCGCGGCTGCACGCGGTCCCGTTCACGGACCGCATGGTCGAGTGGATGGCGGCCGCCGACGTCCTGATCCATTCGACCGCCGGGCTGACGATGCTCGAGGCGCAGCTCTGTGGGACCCATGCGATCTCCTACGGATGGGGCCACGGCCACATCCGCGTCAACAACCGCGCCTACGAGCGCTTCGGCCTCGCGCACGTCGCGGCGAAGCGCAAGGAGCTGACCGCGCTCCTCCCCCGCCTGCTGCGCGAGGAGCGCCCGCGCCACGACCCCCCCTACGCCTCGCTGCCGGCCGCAGCCGACGTCGTGCTCGCAGCCAGCGGCAGCGCCCCGCAGAGCACAGCGACCAGCCCGACCACGATCCAGACGCCGCCACCCGGCGTCTGACTCCACCGCTCGCCGAACAGGAACGGCGCGAGCAGCACCGGCCCGACGATCTCCGCCACGAGGATCGCGGGCGCCACGCGCGATGCGGGCAGGTCCTGCATCGCGCCCATGTCGTCGGCGGCGGCCGCGACGGCCAGCAGCGCCGTCAGCACGCCCCATCCCACGATCGCGAGCACGTCACCGGTGCCGAGCCCGTCCGACACGAGCTTCGTCGTGAGGCCCGTGGCGACGAAGCCCGCTGCGGCGCCAAGCGCGGCGGGGCGCCCGCGCCCGTGGCGCAGCCACGGCGTCAGCGCCAGCACGGCCAGGGGCGCGATCACCGCCAGCAGGGAGACGAGCCCGCTGTGGCTGTCCTCGTGGCTGGGGGCGACAAGCGTCAACACGACGACGCCGCCGATGATCGCGAGCGCGCCCGCGACCTCGACGCGCCCGACGGGCTCGTGCAGCACGACCGCGCTCGCGGCGAGCAGCACGACCAGCCCGAACGCCAGCGTCGGCTGCACGAGCGTGACGGGCGCGAGCGACAGCGCCGCGAGCTGCAGCGGCCAGCCGACCACCGCGAGCCCGGTCGCGAGCAGCCAGCGCGGGCGCCGCACGAGGCGCGCGAGCAGATGGCCCGCGCGCATCGCGTCCTCACGGCGCGCCTCGGCGGCCTGGAAGGCGAGCGCCCCGTCGAAGCAGACCGCGGCGGCTGCCGCCAGCGCGACGCCTCCGAGGCTGCTTCCGCTGCTCACTCGTCGGGCCGGTAGTAGAGCGGCGCGCACCAGTGGTTGTGCGCGACCCAGTCGCTGTTGGGCAGATCGACCGAGTGGCCGAGGATGCGATGGCACGGCTGGTCGTAGACCTTCCCGGTCGAGCGCTCGAGCTCGGAGAAGACGATGTACTTGTAGAGCCCCGAGCGCATGCCGTCGGGCAGCTGCAGCCGCGCGGCATGGACCGGATCCAGGTGCTCGCGCGCGACCCGGTTCTTCCAGGTCACGATCTCCTCCAGCCGCTGCGCCTGCACCGCCCCGAGCGCCGCCGTGAACTCGCTCATGCGAAGGTTGAGGCCCTGCACGTCGTGGTCGGGCTTGCCGTAGTTGCGAAACGCGCGCGCGAACTCGAGCAGGTCCTGGTGGCGCGAGACGAGCATCCCGCCCTCGCCCGTCGAGACGGTCTTCGTCGCGTAGAAGGACCACACGCCGGCGTCGCCCCAGCTGCCCGGCCGCCGGCCGTTCCAATCCGCGCCGTGCGCGTGCGCGCAGTCCTCGATCAGCACGATCCCCTCCGAGCGGCACAGGTCGGCGATCCGCTCGACGTCGAACGCGATGTGGCCGCCGATGTGTACCAGGAAGACCACCTTGGGCCGGTGCTCGGCGACCTTGCGCTCGAGGTCCTCGAACGACATGCAGAGGTCTTCGCGATTGCAGTCGACGAACGCGACGCGCGCGCCGAGGTGCAGCGCAGCCAGCGGCGTCGCCATGAACGTGTTCGATGGGCAGAGCACGACCTCCCCCGCCACGCCGGCCCACGTCAGCGCCGCCAGGGCGGCCCCCGCCCAGCCCGAGAACGCGACAGCGTCGAGGCCGTTCCACGCGCCCCACGCCTGCTCGAACTGCCGCGTGCACTCGCCCTCCGACCACTGGCCGCGATCGAGGATGCCGTCCCACAGCTCGTGCAGGCGGGCTCGATCGCGGTCGTCGAACCCGATCGCGAAGCGCTGGAAGTCCGGGATCACGTGCGCTGTTCATCCGGGCGCAGCAGCCCGCCGCGCCCGGCGACATCCGCAGCCAGAACGGCCACCAGCGCCACCACAAGAAGGCTGATCTGATGCTCGTGGCCCACCCTCCCGAGCGCCCCCGGCCAAGGCAGGAACGCCACCGCCAGCTCGGCGCCGGCGAGCCCCCAGCAGGCCGGACGCCCGATCTGCGGCCGCAGCACGGCGGCGGCGAGCGGCACGAGCAGCAGGGCGCCGAGCACGAGCGTGGTCTCGCGCCCGACCACGTCGGAGAGAGGATCCAGCGCCGCGAGCGCCGCGAGCGAGACGAGCACCCAGAGGCCGAGGAGCACCCGGTTCATGCCTGCGACGACGGCGGGCAGCAGCTGCCGTTCGTAGACCGGCGCGGCGTCGCGCTCCTTGTGCCAGGCGACGTAGCGGCCGAGGCCCTCGCTGAAGGACGTCGAGGCGCTCCACCCGAGCTCCTCCTTCGCGCGCCCGTTGCAGACGGTCGCGCCCGCGAAGTCGCCGCCACGTGCGGGCACCCGCTCGATCGGCACCGGCTGGACCTGCTCGCAGACCGCATCGGCGATCTCGGCGATCGTCACGCGCTCGTCGGCGGCGAGGTTGTACGTGCGATTCGCGGCCACGGGAGCGAGCGCGCGCACGACGCCGTCGGCCAGGTCCTCCACGTACACGAACGCGCGCGACTGGCTGCCGTCGCCCGCGATCGTCAGCGGCGTGCCGTCGAGCGCCTTCTGGACGAACTGCGGGATCACCGCTGCGGGCCGCGCGCGCGGCCCGTACGGGATGCCGAAGCGCAGCACGGTGTACTCGAGCCCATAGAGCTCCTGGTAGGAGCGGCAGTACAGCTCGCCCGCCAGCTTCGTCGCGGTGTACAGGTGCGCGGGCGGCATGAGCGGCGTCTCCTCGTCGACCTCGTCGGCTCGGACGTCGGAGTAGACCCAGATCGTCGAGGCATAGACGACCCGCGGCACCTGGGCGCGGCGCGCGGCCTCGAGCACGTGCAGCGTGCAGTGCGTGTTGCGCCGCTCGGACTCGACCGGATCGCGGGCGACCTCGCCGACGTCGGCGGCGGCGGCCAGGTGGATCACCGCCGCGCAGCCGCGCATCGCGCGCTCGAGCGTCTTGAGGTTGCCGAGGTCGGCGCGGACGTGCTCGACGGCGCCGTCGCGGTGGTGGTGCTCGTCCTGGCGGATGTCGACGATCCGCGGGCGGTGACCCGCTCTCACCAATGCGTCGACCACATGCGAGCCGATGAACCCGGCGCCGCCTGTGACGAGGACCCCGCTTCCGGCGCCGGCGTCCTCCGATGGGTTGGGCGTCGCCACCGCGTGGACGCTACATCGCGGCGCGGCGGCGCGTCGTGCCGAATACCGCGCTCCTTGCGTTTTTGAGGCTCGTGGAGGACGCTCCAGCGACCACCGGTTCATCCGCATTGGGAGGTACAGGATGCGCTTCACCCTCGGCCTTGCCGCCGCCCTCGCGACCGCCGCCGCAACCGCGGCCCCGGCGCCTGGTGCGACCACGTACACGCCTGGCTCGCCCGTGACGGCCAGCCAGGCGATGAGCCCGTTCGTCGACCCGTGCCCGGCGCAGGCAGAGAACCCGCCGGACCAGGTCAACTACAAGGACACCGAGGTCGAGCCGCTCGTCGCCGTCAACCCGACCGACCAGGGCAACGTGATCGGCGTCTACCAGCAGGACCGCTGGTCCGACGGCGGCGCGCACGGCCTGCTCGCCGCGACGTCGTTCACCGGCGGCAGCAGCTACAACGACCACAGCTGGGCCGAGTTCAGCTCCTGCTCGATCGACGATCCCGCCGAGCAGACCGAGGAGCAGCTGCCGCGAGCGACCGACCCATGGATCTCGTTCGACTCGGCCGGCCGGGCGTACCAGATCGGCCTGTCGATCGTCGATGGCAGCCTGACGGGCGAGAACGCCCTGAGCACCTCGGTATCCGACGATGGCGGCGTCACGTGGAGCGCCCCCTCGCAGATCTCTCGCGAGAACGACCCGACGGGCGTCGTGTTCTTCGACAAGCAGTCGATCACCGCCGATCCCTACAACGCCAACCGCGCCTGGGCGACCTGGATCCAGGGCAACCTGCCGGGCGAGAACATCAGCTTCGACAAGCTGGTGCACGCGTTCTCCTACCGCGGCACGCCGATGATCTCGCGGACCACCGACGGCGGCGATACGTGGTCGGCGCCCAAGCCTCGACAGCCAGGCGATCCTGTTCAAGGGCGCCGGCGTGCAGCCCAACGCGAACGGCGTCTACATGGCGGTCATGCGGTCGCTCGACGGCGGCAGGCACTGGAGCTCGCCGACGAAGATCGCGAAGATCGGCACCGTCGGCGTGTTCGCGGACGGCCAGCCACTGCGCGTCGGCGACTACCTGCCGGACATCGCGGTCGATCCCGCCTCCGGCGCGCTGTACGTCACCTGGGCCGACGGCTTGGGCGGCTCGACCAACAAGATCGTGCTGTCGCGGTCGACCGACGGTGGCCAGCACTGGTCCGCGCCGGCGGTCGTCAGCCACCACGACTCCGCGCAGTCGTTCAACGACGCGGTCGCGGTCGGCAACGACGGCGAGGTCGGCCTCCTGTACTACGACGACAACGACAACACCAGCGCGCCCGGCATCCCGACCAACGTCTACTTCCGTCACTCCGGCGACGGTGGACAGTCGTGGAGCAGCCC
>VAYD01000084.1:12683-12933 GCA_005883905.1 Actinomycetota bacterium | reverse complement strand
ATGCGCCGCGCCGCCGCCACAGGGCTCGCCCTCGCCTGCCTCGCCGCGCTTCCCGCGCACGCGCGCGAGCCTGGCCTGTGGGCGACGATCAACCTCTGCGACCCGCCCAGCAAGCCGGGCGCCGTCGGCGTCCGCGTCTCGGTGCCGGCGCACGGCACGCGCAAGCACCGCCACCAGCAGTGGGTGCGCATCCGCGTGCAGTGGTACGACGGCTCGGCCTGGAAGTTCCTCGGCGCGACGGGCGACACCG
>VAYD01000084.1:266-12631 GCA_005883905.1 Actinomycetota bacterium | reverse complement strand
CCTGCGCGGCGTCGTCAACGTCCAGTGGCGCGTCGGCAAGAAGGTGCGCGGGCGCGCCACGCTCCCGACCGAGTCCGGGCACGCGAACCCGAAGAACCCCGCGCTGACGACGTCGCTGGCGACCTGCGACATCAGTCGCTGACGAACAGGCGAGGATCGTTGGAGATGATCCCGCTCACGCCGAGGCGCTCGAGCCGCGCGATCCGCTCGGGCTCGTCGACCGTCCAGACGTAGAGCTCGCCGCCGGCCTCCTTGACCACGTGGACCAGGCGGCGATCGACGACCGCGTAGTGGGCCATCACCGCGTCGATCTCGCCCGCGCGCAGGCGCGTGCGGACGCGCTTCGCCAGGCGTCGCCGGTACTCGACGGCGCCAAGCAGCGCGAGCGGCCTCGTGACCGGGTGCGACAGCGGGTTGCGGCGCATCTTCGGCACCGACCAGCCGAGCCGCACGCCCGGCTCGAGCCCGCGGACGACCGGCAGCGACTCCTCCTCCATCGTGGAGATCAGCGTGCGTTCGACCAGCCCGCGCGCGCGCAGCGCGTCGAGCACCTCGCGCTCGTAGCCTGCGCTCTTGAGGTCGACGTCGAGCTCGATCCCGGCGTATGCGTCGGTGATGAGGTGGTCGAGGCCCTCCTCGAGCGTGATGACGCCAGGGCCGTCGGCGGCGCGCGGGTCGTGCGCGAGGACCAGGCGGCCGTCGGCCAGCCTGAGGACGTCGAACTCGACCATGTCGACGCCCGCAGCGAGCGCGGCGTCGAAGCTGGCGATCGTGTTGCCGGGCGCGATGTGGTCGGCGCCCTTGTGGCCGACGCGACGGTAGCTCAGCGCTGGCATCCCGGGCACCAGTAGGTCATGCGGTTGTCGTCGCCTTGCCCGCGGCTCAGGATCGTCGCCCCGCAGCGCGGGCAGGGCCTGCCGACGCGGCGGTACACGGACGGCTCGCGCGTCTGATGGCCCGAGCGCGCCGACTCCTGCATCCGCGGGCGCGCCGCGTGCACGATCGCCAGCGCCTCCGCGTCGCTGACCTGGCCGGCCGGGCGCCACGGATCGATCGCCGCGTCGAAGCACGCCTCGGCCTTCCACAGGTTCCCGATGCCTGCGATCGTGCGCTGGTCCAGCAGGGCGTCGCCGATCGGCCGCGTCTGGTCGTCATCGCGCAGGCGCTGCAGGAAGCGCTGCTCGTCGAGCTCGTCCGCGAGGATGTCGGGCCCGAGCATCGCGAGGCGGCGATCGAAGCGCGTGCGCGACTCGGTGAGCAGCTCGAGCACCGGGCCGTCGAACTGCACGACCACGTGGTCGCGCGCGCGCAGCAAGAGCCACGCGCGGCGCGGCGAGCGGCGCCAGCGGCGGCCCTCCTCGTATGTGGCCCACGTGCCGGTCATCCGCAGGTGCGAGTGCAGGACGAGGTCGTCCTCGAAGCGGATGAAGAGGTGCTTGCCGTGTGCGTCGACGGCTTCGACGGCCTGGTCGGCCAGCCGCTCCGGCCACCGATCGAACGCATGGCGCGGGTGCGGCGTCTCGATCGCCGGCACGGCGCCGGTGAGCACCGGCCGCATGCGGTTGGCCGCGTAGTGGATGGAGTCGCCCTCGGGCATCAGCCCGCGACGCTTCGCACGAGCTGGCGGTCGTGGTCGTAGCTGAGCGTCGAGACGGCTTCCCCAGGCGTCAGCCAGCGCAGCTCGTCGACCTCGTCGTCGGAGTCGCCGCCGTCCTCGATCACCGACATCCGCCACCAGCGCACGGTCTTCGGCCGTCCCTTGGCCGTGTAGTGCGCGGGCTCGAGCTCCTCCTCCAGGCGACACCGCAGGCCGGTCTCCTCCTCGACCTCGCGCATCGCCGCCTCCTCCCACGACTCGCCCGGGTCGAGCTTGCCCTTGGGCAGCGACCAGTCGTCGTACTTCGGCCGGTGCACCACCGCGATGCGGCCGTCCCGCATCACGACGCCGCCGGCGGCGCGGATCTCGTCGCTCACCCCGCGGAGGCTAGCGGCGAGCGTCACGGCCCTTCCGTGTCAGGCGCTCAGCGTGAGCTTGCGCGGGCCCTGGCGGAAGCCGAGCTCGATCAACAGCGGCTCCCACTGCGAGCCGACGACGGGCTCGCCGTCGATGCGCTCGAGGCTGAGCTTGCGGCGCCGGTCGGCCGTGATGAACGCCGCGAGCGCCGCGAAGCTCGGGCGCAGGCGCGGGTCGTCGGGCTCTGTCAGGACGAGGATGCCGCGGCCGCCGCGCTCGACGTAGAGCACCGGTTCGCTTCCCGCCAGGACGACGTTCGCGCCGCCGGCGCGCTGCGGGCGCTTGGCTTCACCCTCGCGCTTGGGCCACGGCAACGCAGCGCCGTAGGGCTGTGCCGGATCTGTGGCGGCGAGCACGAGCGGCGGCGCCTCGTCCTCGGCCTTCTGCGAACGCAGGCGCTCGACCGCGCCGGGCAGCGCGAACTGCGCGCCGCCGAGACCTTCGATGAAGTAGCCGCGCCGGCAGACGCCGAGCGTCTCGAGCGCGCCGAAGGAGTCGTAGAGCAGGCTGAAGCCGCCGGCCGCGCCCTCGGCGAGCACGTGCTCGCGGGTGACGATGCCGTAGCGCTCGAGCAGCAGCTCGGCGCGGGTGCGGCGGCGCAGGCCGGGGTCGGGCTCCGTGCGGAAGATCGTCGTGGTCAGCGACCAGCGCCCCTGCACGGTCGCGCCGGCGCCGCTGCGGCGCGCGCCGAACCGTCGCCCCGGACGCGACCGGTCGATTGCGCGCTGCGCCCGCGCGAGCGTCAGCCGCGGCGCGCGCAGCGGTGCGAAGGCGTCGTTGGTCACCTCGCCCGCCCAGGCGAGATCCCACAGCGCCTCCTGGATCTCCTCGGGGCTCAGCGCCAGCTCGGCGAGCAGGTCGGTGAAGAAGCAAGGGGAGGCGGCGAGCCGCTGGCGGATCGCGTCGTGCTCGGGCTGGTTCGGGGCCTCGGCTTTGTTCGTCGGCGGCCCGATCAGCTCGGCGTCGTCGCGGAAGTACAGCGCCACGCGGCCCGAGTTGCGCCCGAGCGCGCCGGCGCCGACCCAGACGACCTCGCCGCTGGCGCAGAGCTGGTCCATCCACGTCGGCGAGTAGGCGCCGGTGCGCCGCGGCAGCACGTCGCGCTCCCAGACGTCGGCGGGCAGCGCGAGCCCCTGCAGCGGGACGAGCACCTCGCGCAGGCGGTCCACGCCGGCACCGGCCGCGGGGTGGCGGTCGACGCCCTGCCACGACGGCAGGAACGCGGCGAGCGCGGCCTCGATCTCCTTGCGCAGCACCGCCAGCGAGGCGCGGCGCAGTCTTCGCAGGACATCCGCGTCGCACCATTCCCGTTGCGTTCCGCCGGGCCGCAGCTCGCCGCGGACGACATCGCCCTCGCGCTCGAGCTTCGTCAGCACGGCCGTCGGATCGGCGCCGTAGCGGGCGCGGACCTCGTCGGTGGTGAAGGGCCCGTGCGTGCGCGCGTAGCGGGCGACGACGCGTTCGAGCGCGTCGGGCACATCTGCCACGAACGCCTCGGGCAGGCCGCTGGGCGGGACGGCGCCGAGCGCGTCGCGGTACAGGCCCGCGTCGTCGGCAGCGATCCAGCGCGGCTCGCCGTTGACGCGCAGCCGGACGGCGCGGCGCTCCTCGCCCAGGCCGAGCAGCAGCTGCTCGGCGTCGAGCCCGTCGAGCACGCGGTCGCGCACCTCGTCGAGCGTCAGGTCGCCGACGCGCCGCAGGACGTCGGAGAGCGCGTCGCGCGAGTCGGCCTTGGTGCGGTCGGAGCGGTGCTGCAGGTCGGCCTCGACCTGGTCGAGCGCCGCCGGGTCGATGAGGTCGCGCAGCTCCTCCTGGCCGAGCAGCTCGCGCAGCAGCTCGCGGTCGAGCGACAGCGCGGCGGCGCGTCGCTCGGCGTTGGGCGTGTCGCCCTCGTACATGTACGTCGCGACGTAGTCGAACAGCAGGCTGCTCGCGAACGGCGAGGCCGTCGGCGTCTCGACTTCCACGACGCTCAGCTCGCGCCGGTGCAGCGCGGTCAGCAGCTCCTGCAGGCCCGGCAGGTCGAGCACGTCGCGCAGGCACTCGCGATAGGTCTCGAGGATGATCGGGAACTGGGCGTAGTGCTTGGCGACCTCCAGCAGCGACTGCGACTTCAGGCGCTGCTGCCACAGCGGCGTGCGCTTGCCGGGGTAGGCGCGCGGGATCAGCAGGGCGCGGCCGGCGTTCTCGCGGAAGCGCGCGCCGAACAGCGCGCTCGAGGCCAACTCGGCGACGACGGCGTCCTCGACCTCGTCGGGCTCGACCATGACGAGCTCCGCGCCCGGCGGCTCATCCGCGTCGGGGAGGTGGACGATGATCCCGTCGTCTGACCAGATCGCGTCCGATTCGAGCCCGTACTGCTCGCGGATCCGCCGGCTCAGCGCCAGGCCCCAGGCGGCATGGACGCGGCCGCCGTACGGGCTCAGGACGCACAGGCGCCAGTCACCGATCTCGTCGCGGAAGCGCTCGATGACGATCGCGCGGTCGCTCGGCACAACGCGTGTCGCCTCCTGCTGTTCGCGCAGGTAATCGAGCAGATTGCGGGCGGCGCGCTGATCGAGGTCGTAGTCGCGCATCAGCGTTGCCTCGGTCTGCTCGACCGCCCAGCGGCTGAACTCGCCGATCGCCCTACCGAGCTCCTTCGGCCGCCCGACGCTGTCGCCCTTCCAGAACGGGACGGCGCCCGGCACGCCCGGCGCGGGCGTAACGACGACGCGGTCGCGGCCGATCTCCTCGATCCGCCAGGTCGAGGCGCCGAGCAGGAACGTCTGGCCTGCGCGCGCCTCGTAGACCATCTCCTCGTCGAGCTCGCCGACGCGGCGGCCGTCGGGCAGGACGACGGAGAACAGCCCGCGGTCGGGGATCGTGCCCGCGTTGACGATCGCCAGCGAGTTGGCGCCCTTGCGCGCGCGCAGCGTGCCGGCGACGCGGTCCCAGACGACGCGGGCGCGCAGCTCGCCGAACTCCTGCGACGGGTAGCGCCCGTCGAGCATGTCGAGGACGTTCTCGAGCAGGTCGCGGTGCAGCTCGGCGTAGGAGTGGGTGCGGGTGATCAGCGCGAAGAGGTCGTCGACCGCGACGCCGTCCTCGTGCGACGCCACGATCGCGACGATCTGCTGCGCGAGCACGTCGAGCGCGTTGCGCGGCACGACCGTCGGCTCGATCCGGCCCTCGCGCATCAGCTTCGTGACGACTGCGCACTCGAGGAGGTCGGCGCGGAACTTGGGGAAGATCCGGCCCTTCGAGATGTCGCCGACGGAGTGGCCGGCGCGGCCGATGCGCTGCAGGCCGCGCGCGACGGACTTCGGCGACTCGACCTGCAGCACCAGGTCTACGGCGCCCATGTCGATGCCGAGCTCGAGGCTGCTCGTCGCCACGAGGCACGGCAGCTCGCCGGCCTTGAGCATCTCCTCGACGACGGTGCGCTCCTCGCGCGCGAGCGAGCCGTGATGGGCGCGCGCGATGTCCTCGCCGGCGAGCTCGTTGAGACGCAGCGCGAGCCGCTCGGCCTGCCGGCGCGCGTTGACGAAGATGATCGTCGACCGGTGGTTGCGGACCTCCGCGAGGAGCTCCGGGTACATCGCGGGCCAGATCGAGTTGCGCGTGGATTCGCCGCTCGACCATCGACTCGACCGGCACGCGGATCTGGAGGTCGAGCGGCTTTTGCACGCCCACGTCGACGATCCGGCACGTGCGCCGCGGGCCGACCAGGAAGCGCCCGATCTCCTCGAGCGGGTTCTGCGTCGCCGACAGGCCGATGCGCTGCGGGTCGCCCTCAGCCAGCTCGCTTAGCCGCTCGAGCGTCAGCGCCAGGTGCGAGCCCCGCTTGGTCGAAGCGACGGCATGGATCTCGTCGACGATCACGGCCTCGACGCCGGTCAGCATCTCGCGCGCCTGGCTGGTGAGGATCAGGTACAGCGACTCCGGCGTCGTGATGAGGATGTCAGGCGGGTTGCGGCGCATCGCCATGCGCTCGGCCTGCGGCGTGTCGCCGGTGCGGATCGCGACGCTGATGTCCGGGTCGATCCCGCGCAGCGGGGCGCGCAGGTTGCGCTCGATGTCGTAGCTCAGCGCCTTCAGCGGCGAGACGTACACAAGCCGCGTGTGATCGACCTTCGACTGGCTCAGCCGATCGATCCCCCACAGGAACGCCGCGAGCGTCTTGCCGCTGCCGGTCGGCGCGCTGAGCAGCACGTGCTCGCCCGAGGCGATTGCCGGCCACGCCTGCTCCTGCGCAGGCGTCGGCGCCTCGAAGGCGCCGCGGAACCAGTCGCGGACGTCTGGGGAGAAGGCGGAGAGCGGCAACCTCTCCAGGTTAGAGCCCTCGCACCAGGTCCTCCTCGCGCGCCGCCAACGCGTCCAGCGCGGCTTGTGAAACGCTGGCGTGAACCCACGAGATCGGCCCTGCGTCGAGGGTGAGCCGGTCGACGTACGCGTTCGGATCCCGCTGGCGCTGCTCAGTGAGCAGGTCGTCGCCCTGCGCCGCGGGCACGAACTTGTCCTGCGTCGCGACAGCGAACAGAACGCGTGCCTTCACGCCGAGCGCGGCCGGGCTCCACCAGTCCAGGTTCTCCTGGCCGAAGGCCGCCACCACCTGGTTGAGCACCCAGCGCGGCCCTTCGTACTGGCCGCCACCCGTCGTGGGGTCAAAGGCACGCTCATTCGCGAGTGTCGCCATGTCGGTCGGTCCGGCCTCGTCGACGACGCACCCCACGTCGCTCCGTACAGCTTGCGAATGCGGTCGTGGAACCAGAGAGCGTCCCCGCCGGAGCTGCCACACGCACGGTACGTGGCATTGATCGTGCGCCAGCCGCGAGCGCGCCAGCGGTCGGCCGTAGTCCGCTCGCTCTCGATGCCTCCTGCGCCAACGGCAGACCATCCACCGCCGTGGAGCACCAGCATCACGCCCTTCGCCGGCGCACCTCCCAGTGGTTCACCGACTTCGTATGCGGCTGGTGCGTCCACGCCGAGGGCGGTTGTCGACAGGTCCGACGGAACCGGCCCTGTTGCCGCCAGTGGTCGCGAGACACACATCGAGTCGGGGTTGCCCGTGTTCTCGCCACCGCTCGGTGGATCCGTGGTGCCCGCCTTCGGCTGCAGCGCGGCGCCCTGTAGGCCGGGAAGCAGCGCATTCGTCGCGCCGATGGCGATGAGCGGGACGCCGGCACTCGACAGACCAGCGGGGGTCCAGCTCGATGCGATCTCTGAGAACGTGCCGTTTGCGGCACGCTGCGAGATGGTCACGAGCGCATCCACGTACCCGGACCCGCCGGCCGGCGGCCGCGAAATCGTCGCCACCACGGTCGGTGCGGCGATGGCGATCGTGGCCGGGAGGCCGCGGGTGTCGCTGGTGATCTCCTTGCACGACGCGGTCGGCGTCTTGCGCGCGACGTGTATCTGCAGGCATGTCCGGGTCTTCAGGACGTGGCCCAAGCCGAGCGAGACCGTCGGCGCGCCGGCGGTCACGGTCGCACCCGACGCCGTGTAGTTCACGGTCATCGTCATGGTGCCGACGGAGAAGCCGCCCATCGAGGGCACCTTGATCGGCGAGGACAGCGACGCAGTGGCCGGGACATCGGCGGCGGCCGACGAGACGAGGGTCAGCAGGACGGGGACAAGAAGCGCGGCAGATCGGCGGATGGGGGACATACGCCCGCCATCGGCCGTTTGTCCAGATCGGTAGATCCCCAGAACTGTTACTGCACGAGTGATCGTCCGTGCTCGAACACCGCGTCCATCATCGGCGCGGTGAGCTTGCCGGTGAACGTGTTCTGCTGGCTCGGGTGAAAGCAGCCGAGCAGCGGCAGCGGGCTGTCCGCGAGCGCCAGGACGTCGTGGCCGAAGCGCTGCCGCGGCCTCGGCGGGGCGAGATCGAGCGCGGCGCGCAGGCGCAGCGCGGCGTCCCACGCGAACGAGCCCAGGCAGACGATCAGCTCGAGGTTGGCGAGCTCGCGGACCTCCCTGACGCTCCAGCCGAGGCAGTTGTCGCGCTCGGCCGGCGTCGGCTTGTTCGCGGGCGGCGCGCATCGGACCGCCGCGGCGATCCACATGTCGGTCAGGGTGAGTCCGTCGCCGGCGTGCACGGACGTCGGCTGGCTGGCGAAGCCCGTGCGGTGCAGCGAGGCGAACATGAAGTCGCCGCTGCGGTCGCCGGTGAACACGCGCCCTGTCCGGTTCGCCCCGTGCGCGGCGGGCGCGAGGCCGAACAGCAGGATGCGCGCGTCCGGATCGCCGAATCCCGGCACCGGCCGGCCCCAGTACGTGTCCTGCGCGAACGACGCCCGCTTGACGCGCGCCACCTCCTCGCGCCACTCGACCAGCCGCGGGCAGCGCCGGCAGCGCGCGTTCTCGTCTGCGATGGCTTCGAGGCTCACGGCTTGCGTGCGAGGAGGTGCAGCAGGTCCGGCGTCCGTCGATCCTCGACCGGCAGCTCGCACAGGTCCTCGATGACGAATCCTGCGCCGCGCAGCATCCCGGCGTAGGCCTCGATCGAGTAGTGCATCGAGGAGAACGTGAGCGCGAGCCCGTCGCGCTCGATCGGGACGTCGTAGCGCCTGGTCCCCAGGTACCCGCCGACCTCGCCGGCGGTCCTGAGTGGGTGCAGCGTCGCGATCGCGAACCGGCCGCTGCGCTCCAGCACGCGCGCCGCCTCACCCACCGCGCCGGATGGATCGTCCATGTCGTGCAGCGCCATGAACGCGATCGCGAGGTCGAACGCGTCGTCGCCGAAGGGCAGCGTGGCGGCGTCGGTTTCGACCACCTCCTCGTACACGCCGCGGTCGCGAGCCGCAGCGGCGAGGGTCGGTGAGGCGTCGACACCGGTCACGCGGTGGCCTAGCTCACGTAGCCGGACGCCGACGCGGCCCTCGCCGCAGCCGAGGTCGAGCGTCGCGTGGCCGGGCGCCGGCAGGAGGCGCTCGAAGGCAGGCCAGTTGTGGTCCCAGAACCAGTGGTCGTGGCCGGGTGTGCGCGCCCACTTCACCCAGTTGGCCGCCTGGTCCTCCCACGCGTCGCGCAGCGACGTCACGTGCGCAGCAGGCCGAAGATGAGGCGCTCGATGACGGGTTCGAGCAGGCGCACGTCGGCGGGGACGCCGGTGCGCAGCTGGCGCGAGACCAGCTCGACGATCGCGCCGATGATCGCGAACGCGTCGTCCTTGGAGGTGAAGCGCGGCGCGCCGATGCGCTCGGCCATGCGCGCGTTGTCGCGCATGAGGCCCTCGGCGAACAGGTCGAGGATCGCGTCGCGGCGCTCGGCCGCGCGCGGCCCCGCGCCGATGACCTCGACCAGCAGCGTCTGCGCGGTGTTCGGGTACTGCGTGAGGATCTCCAGGAACGAGCCGACGTTCGCGCGGATGCGCTCCTCGTAGGAGATGTCGTCGTCGGTCGCCGCTCCGGCCATCGCGCGCATGATCTCGGTCGCGGCCTCGTCGAACAGCGCGAGCAGGCACTCCTCCTTGTTGGCGAAGTGCTCGTAGAACGTGGCCTTCGACATGCCCGCCTCGCGGGCGATCGCCTCGGCGCTGGCCTCCGCGTAGCCGACGCGGGCGAACACCGCGGCGGCGGCCTCGTAGAGCCTGCGGCGCTGCACGGTGAGGCGCACCTCCAGCGGCGGCGCGTGCCGTCCGCGGGGGACCGTCTGCGGGTCGATCTGGTCGGCCATTGGACACAAAGACTAAGTACGCTGGCGATGTGCCCGCATCCCGCACCCTCGCGCTGCTGCTGGCGGCAGCCGGCCTCGCGACCGGATGCGGCTCTGCCGGCAGCAACTCCTCGTCCGACTTCTCGGGCTCCAAGAAGGACGTCGCGAACGCCGTCGAGGACCTCGAGTCCGCCGCGCGCAAGTCCGACGAGGCCAAGATCTGCCGCGATCTCCTGGCGCCCTCGCTCATCGAAACGCTGCGGACGGCGAACAAGACGAGCTGCGACACCGCGGTCAACGACGCGATCAAGGACGCCGACACGTTCGACATGACGGTCAAGTCGGTGACCGTCACCGGCAACAACGCAACCGCCGTGGTCGACTCGAAGCACAGGTCGGCCAACGACACCTTCAAGCTGGAGAAGGTCGGCGGGAGCTGGAAGATCTCGGCGTTCGGCGGCGGTTAGCCCAGCGAGCGCCCGTAGTGGCGCTCGTAGTACGCGCGGTAGTCACCCGAGCGGATCGGCTCCCACCACCAAGCGTTGTCGCGGTACCACTCGACGGTCCGGCCGATCCCGTCGGCGAACCGCTCCGCGGCCTCCCAGCCGAGCGCCTTCACCTTGTCTGACGCCAGCGAGTAGCGGCGGTCGTGGCCGGGGCGGTCCGTGACGTACTCGATCAGCGACTCGTCGGCGCCCGCGAGCTCGATGATCCGCTTGACGACCTCGATGTTCGGGGCCTCATCGGGGCCGCCGACGTTGTAGGCCTCGCCGGGCACGCCGTGCTCGAGCACGGTGCCGATCCCGCGGGCGAAGTCGTCGACGTAGATCCAGTTGCGCACGTTCATGCCGTCTCCGTACACCGGCAGCGGATCGCCGTGCAGCGCGTTGAGGATCATCAGCGGGATGAGCTTCTCCGGGTACTGGCGCGGCCCGTAGTTGTTGGAGCCGCGGCAGATGCACGCCTCGAGCCCATACGTGTGGACATAGCCGGCGACCAGCAGATCGGCGCCGGCCTTCGTGGCGCTGTAGGGCGACGACGGCGCCAGCGGCGACGACTCCGTGAACGAGCCCTCCTCGATCGAGCCGTAGACCTCGTCGGTGGAGACCTGGACGTACGCTTCGAGCAGGACGTACGTGCCCTGCGAGTGGGTTTTCACGAACGCGTCGGGCTCGGCGATCGAGCGGTCGACGTGCGTCTCGGCGGCGAAGTTCACGACAGCGTCGCAGCCCTCGACCGCCCGCGCGACCGCGTCGGGATCCTCGATCGCCCCGTGGACGAAGTCGATCTCGAGGTCCTGCAGGTTCTCGCGGCGTCCGGCGTAGGTCAGCTTGTCGAGCACGACGATCTCGTCGCCGGCGCCGAGCCGGACCCGGACGAATGCGGAGCCGATGAACCCGGCGCCGCCACAGACCAGCAGCTTCATCGCGATGCGACCTCCTCGAGTGCGGCCAGGTGCGCGCGCACGCCCTGCTGCCACGGCGGCAGCGTGATCGGGTGCTCGCGCTCGGAGCCCAGCACGCTGTAGGCCGGGCGCGGCGCGGGGCGGGCGAACTTCTCGGCGGTCGTCGGCACGAGCACGATCCGGCGCCCGCTCCGTGGAACACGCCGGTGTCGGTGCGCTCGGCCACGTCGACGAGCGCGGGCGCGAGGTGGCCGGCGAACGTCGGCGACCCGACCTGATCGGTGACGACCGACACCTCGTCGCGCTCCGCGGCCAGCCGCAGCATCGTCGAGACGAAGTTCGGGCCGTGCGGGCCGAACAGCCAGGCGGTGCGGACGATCGCCTGGTCGGCCAGCTCCGCCCGAACCAGGTCCTCGCCGAGCAGCTTCGAGCGCCCATACGCGCCGAGCGGGTTCGTCGCGTCGGACTCCACCCACGGCTCGCGCTTGGTGCCGTCGAAGACGTAGTCGGTCGAGACGTGGACGAGCCGCGCCCCCGCGGCAGCACACGCGCGCGCGACGTTGCCCGCGGCATCGCCGTTGATGCGCGTGGCGTTGGGCTCGTCCTCCTCGGCGCCGTCGACGTTCGTGTAGGCGGCGCAATTGATCACCGCGCGCGGGTTCAGTCGCCGGATCGCGTCGAGCGTTGCGCCGGCGTCGGTGAGGTCGCACTCCGGCAGGTCCCACGCGGCGACTTCGTGGCCGAGCCGCGTCGCGGCAGCGACGACCTCGTGGCCGAGCATCCCGGCCGCACCCGTCACGAGCAGCCTCATGGGATCGCGATCTCGCAGTTGTCGCCGACCATGAAGCGAAACGCCTTGGGCTGCCCGACGTCGCGCGAGACCTTGACGTTGCGGCCCAGCAGCGAGGACTCGAGCCGGCCGTTGAGCTCGTGCACGGTCGCGTTGGCGAGCAGGATCGAGTGCTCGATCTCGGCGCGGTCGACGTGGCAGCCCTCGCCGACCGCCGTGTAGGGCCCGATGTAGCAGTCGACGAGGTGCGCGCCGGCCCCGATGACGGCGGGCCCGCGCACGGTGGCGCGCTCCAGCCGCGCGCCGGCCTCGACGATCACGCGCCCCTCGACCTGCGAGTCGATCAACTCGCCCTCGATGCGCTGCTCGATCGTGTCGAGGATCAGCCGGTTGGCCTCGAGCATGTCCTCCAGGCGCCCGGTGTCCTTCCACCAGCCCTGGACGATGTGCGGCTCGACGCGCTTGCCGGCGTCGACGAGGTGCTGGATCGCGTCGGTGATCTCGAGCTCGCCGCG
>VAYD01000084.1:0-237 GCA_005883905.1 Actinomycetota bacterium | reverse complement strand
CGCGCGCCGCGTCGTGGATGACGGGCGCGAAGAGGTAGACGCCGACGAGCGCCAGGTCCGTCTTGGGCTCGGGCGGCTTCTCGGCGAGGGCGACGACGCGGTCGCCGTCGAGCTGGGCCACGCCGAAGTGCTGCGGGTCCGGCACCGGCGTCAACAGGATCAGCGCGTCGGGCTGGTTTGCCTCGAACGCCTTGACGAGGTCCTCGATGCCGCCCTGCAGCAGGTTGTCGCCGAGGT
>VAYD01000083.1 GCA_005883905.1 Actinomycetota bacterium | reverse complement strand
GGACTCGAGCTCGTCGGCGACCGTCGTGGGGTCGGTGTGGCCGGGCCGGATCACGGTCTCCGAAGGCAGCGCCAGCAGCACGTCCATGATCGAGTGCTTGATGTCGGCGAACGTGGTGTGGCCGGGGGCGCGGACACCGCCGACGGAGTTCTTGAACAGCGTGTCGCCGGTGAAGACGTTGCCGTCGACGAGCAGCGAGAGCATGCCCTTCGTGTGGCCGGGAGTCGGCAGGGCCCGCACGGTCAGGGCGCCGACCTGCAGCTCACCCGGCGAGAGGTCGCCGGTGGTGCCCTCGACCGCGGGCTCTTCGGGGCTCATCAGGACCTCGAGGTCCGGCCAGCGGCTCGTGAGCTTGCCCAGCTCGCAGACGTGGTCGTAGTGGTGATGGGTGAGGAGCACGTGCGTCGGCGTGACCCCGTCGCGCTCGGCGGCTTCGATCAGCGGCTCGACGGGACCGCCGGCGTCGACGAAGAACCCGCCGCCCGCCTCGTCGGAGACCAGGTACGTGTTCGACAGGAACTGGTCGTTCATGGATGTCGCGACGCGCATGGGGACGCATATTGGCACGCGCTATACTGAGACACGTATGTCTCACGATTCCGCTCACCGCCAGAACCTCGTCCCCGTCTTCGTCGCGCTCGCGCTCGGCATGTTCCTCGCCGCGCTCGATCAGACGATCGTTTCGACCGCGCTGCCGACGATCGTCGGCGACCTCGGCGGCCTCGAGCACCTGTCGTGGGTCGTGACCTCGTACCTCGTCGCGTCGACCGCCTCGACGCCGCTGTACGGCAAGCTCGGCGACACGATCGGGCGCAAGCCGGTCTTCCAGGCGGCAATCGTGATCTTCCTCGCAGGCTCGCTGCTCTCGGGCGCCGCGCAGTCGCTCGACGAGCTGATCCTGTTCCGCGCCCTGCAGGGCGCCGGCGCCGGCGGCCTGATGGTCGGCGCGCAGGCGATCATCGGCGACATCGTCCCGCCGCGCGAGCGCGGCCGTTACATGGGCTTCATCGGCTCGGTCTTCGCGGTGGCGAGCGTCGCCGGCCCGCTGCTCGGCGGGTTCTTCGTCGACAACCTCAGCTGGCGCTGGGTCTTCTACGTCAACTTGCCGGTCGGGATCGCGGCGCTGTTCGTCGTGGCGACGCGGCTGCACCTGCCGCGCCACACGGTGCGCAAGCCGGTCGACTGGCTCGGCTTCGCCATGCTGACCGCCGCGGTCGGGTGCCTGGTCCTCATGACCTCGTGGGGCGGCAGCCAGTACCCATGGGGCTCGGCGACGATCATCGGCCTCGGCATCGGCGCGGTCGTGCTGGCCGCGGCGTTCATCTGGTGGGAGCAGCGCGTCGATGACCCGCTGATCCCGCCGCGCCTGTTCCGCAGCCGCGTCTTCGACGTCGCCAACGCGACCGGCTTCATCGTCGGCCTGGCGATGTTCGGCGCGCTGACGTTCCTCCCGCTGTACCTCCAGGTCGTCCGCGGCGCGAGCCCGACGACGTCGGGCCTGCTGCTGATCCCGCTGATGGCGGGGCTGCTGACGGCCTCGATCGGCTCTGGCCGGTGGATCAGCAAGCACGGCCGCTACCGCTTCTTCCCGATCACCGGCACCGCGATCCTCGCGGTCGGCATGACGCTGCTCACGCAGCTCGGCGTCGATACGCCGAAGGTCGTGACCGGCGTCTACATGACCATCATCGGCGTCGGGATCGGCCTGGTGATGCAGGTGCTCGTGCTCGTCGTGCAGAACGACGCGCCGCCCGGCGACATGGGCGCCGCAACGTCGACGGCGCAGTTCTTCCGCTCGATCGGCGGGTCGGTCGGCGTCGCCGTGTTCGGGGCGATCTTCGCCGCGCGCCTGACGAGCGGGCTCAGCAGCCTGCCGGCCGGGGTGGCCGGCCGCGTCGGCGCATCCGGCGGCTCGGTGCAGGTGCGGCCCGACCAGGTGCAGGCACTGCCGACGGGAGTGCGCGACGAGTTCCTGGCCGTGTTCGTGCACGCGCTGCACGGCGCGTTCATGTGGGGCGCGATCTTCGCCGTGCTGGCCTTCGTCCTGAGCTGGATGCTGCCCGAGGTGCCGCTGCGCCGGCAGTCGGCGATGGGGCGGCGCGCCGGCGAGGAGACCGCGCCGCCGACGGTCGCCGCGGAGGTCGTATGACCGACGTGCTGCAGGTCGACGGCCGACGGGCCGTCGGGGACCGCAACCGCCTCGCGATCCTCGAGGCCGCGATCGGCGTGCTCGGCGCGCAGCCGGATGCGGGGATCGCCGAGGTCGCCGCTGCGGCGGGCGTCGGCCGGGCGACGGTCTACCGCCACTTCGCCTCGCGCGAGGCGCTGATCGAGGCGCTGCGGCTCTACGCGAGCGAGGAGGCGCGACAGCGCTTCGCGGAGGCGCGCGTCGAGGAGGGCGACCCTGTCGAGGCGCTCGAGCGGATCGTCGCGGCGATGCTGGCGCTCGGCGACCGCTACCGCGTGATCTTCCCTCAGGATCAGGAGGGCAAGCCGCGCCGCAGCGAGGTGCTGCTCGAGCCGCTGACGCGCCTGATCGCCCGCGCGCAGGCCACGGGTGCGATCGATCCCGGCGTGGCGCCGTCGTGGGTGATCGCGGCGCTGCGCGCGCTGATGCGCAGCGCCGTCGGTGAGATCGAGGCGCGCCGGCTCGCCCGCGACGCCGCCCCGGCACGGGTCGTTCGGACCCTGGTGCGCGGGGTAGGCTGCGAGTGATGCCAGCGCTCATCCACACCTGCTACCGGATCACAGACATTGACCGCTCCGTCGCGTTCTACAGCGCGCTCGGGTTCGAGGAGGCCGGCCGCTTCCAGCTCCCCGACGGCGCGACGAACGTCTTCATGGGCCTGCCCGACGACGGCGCGCGGCTGGAGCTGACGTTCAACCCGGGCGTCGAGCGCTACGACATCGGCACGGGCTACGGCCACATCGCGGTCACGGCCGCCGACCTCGATGGCGCGCTGCAGGCGCTCGCCGGCCAGGGCATCGAGCCCGAGCGGCCGCCGTACACGGTTCGCGACGGCGGCAACCGCCTCTGCTTCGTGCGCGATCCGGACGGGTACCGGATCGAGCTCATCGAGCAGTGACACTGAGGGGTCTGACCCCTGAGTGTCACGCCAGCTCGCGCTCGAGCACCTCGCGGTGCGTCGGACGCGCGGCCTCGTAGCGCTCGCGGCCCTCGTCGGTGAGCTCCGCGAAGATCGCGCGGCGGTCGTTGTCGCAGACGCCGCGCTTGACGAGGCCGTGCTTCTCGAGGCGGTCGATGACGCGCGAGAGCGCGCTCTGGCTGAGGTGCAGGTGCTCGGCGATCGCATGCACGCGGACCGAGCAGTCACCTTCGTTCGCCAGGCGCTCGAGCACCTCGAACTCGCTCATCCCGAGCCCGTGCTGGTGCTCGAGGGCGTGGGTCAGCGCACAGCTCACGCGGGCGTGGCGGTCGAGGATCTCACGCCACTCACCGACGAGCGCGTTCTCCTTCGTATGACCCATTGCGGCCGCCATTATAGCATGCGCCTGCATCTGATGCGTTCACAACTTATGCACTTGCATTCTATGCAAACGCATGTATTGTGATCGCCATGGCATCTTCTGACGACCTCCGTTGGGACCGTCGCCTCTGGCTCTCCCTGATCCTGTTGTGCGGCGTCCTCTTCCTCGACGGCCTCGACGTGTCCATGGTCGGCATGGCCCTCCCGTCGATCCGTGACGACCTCGGGTTGAGCACCTCGCAGCTGCAGTGGGTGGTGAGCGGGTACGTGCTCGGCTACGGCGGCCTGCTGCTGCTCGGCGGCCGCGTGGCCGACCTGATGGGCCGCAAGCGCGCGCTGATCGGCGGGCTGTCGGTGTTCTTCGTCGCCTCGCTGCTCGGCGGCCTGGCGAGC
>VAYD01000082.1 GCA_005883905.1 Actinomycetota bacterium | reverse complement strand
GGAGCGGCGACGATGTTCGGCGGCTACGTGTCGTTCCAGTTCCTCGCGACGCTGTTCCTGCAGAACGAGCTGGGCTGGTCGGCGCTGCACACCGCACTGGCGTTCCTGCCGGCGGGGCTGCTCGTGGCGGTCGGCTCGCCACGCGTCGGCGCGCTGGTGGACCGCTACGGCACGCAGCGCCTGATCGCCATCGGTTTCGCCGCGTTCACGGTCGGCTACGCGCTCTTCCTCCCGGTGAGCCACGGCCCGACCTACGGCTCGGCGATCCTGCCGACGATCCTCCTGCTCGGCTTCGGGTTCGCCCTGGGCTTCCCGTCGCTGAGCATGCAGGCGACCTCGGGCGTCGCCGATCAAGAGCAGGGCCTCGCATCCGGCCTCGTGAACACCTCGTTCCAGGTCGGCGGGGCGATCGTCCTGGCGATCTCGAGCGCGATCGTCTCGAGCTCGGCGTCGATCGACTTCCTCGATGCGATCCGCCCCGCGCTGGGCGTGGTCGTCGGGGTGTCCGTGATCGGCCTGGTGGCTGCGATCAGCGGCCTCGTCGGCTCGCGCGAGGCCGTTCCCGCCACGGCGTAGGCTCCAGCGCATCGAGCGCCGCATCGCCATCGCCGATCTGGGCTCCAACACCTTTCGCCTCGTGGTCTTCACCACGGGCGAAGGGTGGTGGCGGCGCACCGACGAGATCTACGAGGGCGTGCGCATCGGCGAGGGCCTG
>VAYD01000007.1 GCA_005883905.1 Actinomycetota bacterium | reverse complement strand
CTGGCCGAGGTGCACGCCGTCGGCGCCCGCCGCGACGGCGACGTCCGGCCGGTCGTTGACGACGAACAGCGCGCCGTGCCGCTCGCACAGCCCTCGCGCGCGCTCGGCGGCGCGCTTCAGCTCGTCATCCGCGGCGTGCTTGTCGCGCAGCTGGAAGATGTCGACGCCGCCGCGCAGCGCCGGCTCGAGCGTCTCCAGCCGGTCGATGGCGCAGATGTAGTACAGGCGCACGTCGTGCAGCCGCATGGCCGGGAGTGTCCCAAAGGGGACTACCATGGACCTCCACGGGAGCCTCGAGTACAGAGGCTGAGAGGGCGGCACCCCGGCCGCCGACCGTCCGAACCTGCTCCGGGTCATGCCGGCGAAGGGAATCCATTCGACATCCGCCAGCGGTTTCGACGTCGCCGTCGTCGGCGGTGGCGTCATCGGCCTGTCCGTGGCCTGGCGCGCTCGTGCGCGCGGGATGAGCGTCGTCGTGTTCGACCGCGGCGACCTGGGCGGTGGCACGACTCGCGTCGCCGCGGGGATGCTCGCGCCGGCGAGCGAGGCCGACGCGCAGGAACGCGCGCTGCTGGCGCTCGGGCTGGAGAGCGCGCGGATGTGGGGCGCGTTCGCGGACGAGCTGCTCGACGTGACCGGCCTGGACGTCGGACTGCGGACGGCGGGGACGCTCGCCGTCGCGCGCGACGGCGACGAGAAGGCGGCGCTCGAGCGCGAGCTCGACCTGACGCGGCGCCTTGGGCTGCGCGCGCAGCGGCTGCTGCCGAGCGCGGCGCGCGCGCTCGAGCCCGCGCTGGCGCCGAGCATCCGCCTGGCGGCCGAGTTCCCCGACGACCACTCCGCCGACCCGCGCGCGCTCGCCGACGCGCTCGTCGCCGCGTGCGAACGCGCCGGCGTCGTGCTGTGTCCCGGGACGGAGGTGACGAGCCTCGAGGCGATCGACGCCTCGCAGGTCGTCCTCGCCGCCGGCCCGTGGAGCGCCGGGCTGGCGCGGCTGCCGGTCCGCCCCGTGAAGGGGCAGACGATCCGCCTGCGCGGAGCACCGCTGCTCGAGCGCACGCTGCGCTTCGAGGGCGGCTACCTGGTCCCGCGCGCGGACGGCCGGCTGATCCTCGGCGCCAGCGTCGAGGAGCGCGGCTTCGACACGGCGATGACCGCGCTGGCGGTGCACGACCTGCTGCGCGATGCCGCCGAGATCGTCCCCGGGATCCTCGACTGCGAGATCGAGGAGCTGGTCGCGGGCCTGCGCCCCGGCACGCCCGACAACGCGCCTTTGATCGGCAGGCTCGACGACCGCGTCGTGGTCGCGACCGGGCACCACCGCAACGGCATCCTGCTCGCGCCGGTCACGGCGCGCCTGGTCGCCGCCGAGCTGGCCGGCGAGGCCGAGGAGCACGCGTTCTCACCCCATCGCTTCGCGAGGGCTGCGGTGTGATCACCGTCAACGGGGAGCCGCGCGAGCTGGCGGGGACCGTCGACGAGGTGCTCGACGCGCTCGGCGTCGAGGTGCGCCGCGGGATGGCCGTCGCGGTCGACGCCGAGGTCGTTCCGCGCGGCGAGTGGGGGAGCACGCGTGTGGAGGACGGCGCGCGGCTCGAGATCGTCACGGCGGTCCAAGGTGGCTAAGAGGCCATCTCAGAACCCCCCGACGGTCTGGATCCGCCGAGAGGTCCTGAGATGACCTCTCGGCTCACCATCGCCGGCCGCGAGTTCGAGTCGCGGTTGATCCTCGGCACCGGCGGCTTCGTGCGGCTCGAGACGCTCGCCGACGCGATCCGCGCCAGCGGGACCGAGCTGGTGACGGTCGCGCTGCGGCGGATCGAGCCGGCGATGCAGGGATCGCTGGTGGACGTGCTCGACGAGTGCGGCGTCCAGCTGCTGCCCAACACCGCCGGCTGCTTCACGGCGCGCGACGCCGTGCTCACCGCGCAGCTCGCACGCGAGGCGTTCGCGACCGACTGGGTGAAGCTCGAGGTGATCGGCGACGACCGCACGCTGCTGCCGGACGCGGTCGAGCTCGTCACCGCCGCCGAGCAGCTCGTCGACGGGGGCTTCACGGTGCTGCCCTACACGACGGACGACCCGATCCTCGCCAAGCGCCTCGAGGACGTCGGCTGTGCCGCGATCATGCCGCTGGGCTCGCCGATCGGCAGCGGCATGGGGATCCGCAACCCGTACAACCTCGGCCTGATCCGAGAACAGACGGCGCTGCCGGTCATCCTCGACGCCGGTGTCGGCACCGCGTCTGACGCGGCGCTGGCGATGGAGCTCGGCTGCGACGCCGTGCTGTGCGCCAGCGCGATCAGCCGCGCCGAGGACCCGGTCGCGATGGCGACGGCGATCCGCGCGGGCGTGGAGGCGGGCTGGCTCGCGCGGCGTGCCGGCCGCATCCCGCGCCGCCTGTACGCCGAAGCCTCCACGCCGGATACGGGACGGCCCGAGTTCTGAGCCGCGCGGACGAGCTCCTGGTGGCCCTGCGCGCCGCGATCGCCGGGCGCGATCGCGCTGCGTTCGCGAAGCTGTGCGCGCCGGACCTGCACTACGAGGACCCGCTCTGCGCCGAGCCGCTGAACGGGCCGTACGACCTGGCCGACCACGTCGCGCGGCTGTGGCACGGCTTCCCCGACGCGCGCCTCGAGCCGACCGCGGACCCGCTCACCGACGGGCGCTTCATCTCGGCGCCGCTGAAGCTGACGGCGACGCATCGCGAGGAGGTCGGCGGGTTCCCGGCGACGGGCCGCTCGGTGGTCGTCCACGCCGTGCTGATCTGCGAGCTCGACCCGCGTGGTGAGCTCCTCTGGCGCGTGCGCGCGTTCTATGACCTCTACGACGCCGGCATCCAGCTCGGCGTCTTCCCGCGCCGCGGGGGGCTGGCCGAGCGGGCGATGTTCCTCGCCCGCGGATTCGGCCTGCGGCGCGTCAGGACGTGACCTTCAGCGTCGCCTTCATGTTCGGGTGGATCGTGCAGACGTAGGTGATCGTCCCGGCCGTCTTGGGCGTGAACTCGTAGGAGCCGCCCTCGCCGAACGTCGACGAATGCAGCGGGCCACCCTGGACGTTGTGCGGCACGGTGTCCTCGTTGACCCACTTCACGGGCGTCCCGACCTTGACCGTCTGCGAGGTCGGGTTGAACTGGATGTTCTTCATCGTGATGGTCACGGTCTTGCCGGCGCCGCTGGACGACGCGGTGCTGTTCGCGGTGCTGCTGGCCGGCGCGGCCGGCGTGCTCGACGACGAGGACGACGAGCTCGAGCTGCCGCAACCCGCGGCTGCGAGCGCAAGGCCCGCGAGCAGGAGGAGTCCGATGCGCTTCATGTGGATGTGGGACGACGTCATGGCGCTGTTCCTTCCCGTCGAAGGTCGATGACGATGGGGGAGTGGTCGCTCAGCTGACCATGGTCCTCCGTTTTGGCCGGCGCCGCCGCAGTCCAGCCGCGCGCGAGCACCCGGTCGACCTTGTGACCGCCGAGGTCCGTCAGCCCGCGCGGGTGCGGCGCGGGCGTATTGAAGTCGCCGCCCAGGATCACGGGCGCGTCGCCGGCCCACGCGAAGACGTTCGCGGCCGCCGTCGCCGCGTCCTGCTGCGCCTGCTCCTCCGACCAGACCTGGGCGTGCAGGTTGCAGACCCATCCGTCGCCGAGCCGCACGCCGTGCACGACGCGGCGCTCCGGGTGCGTGCGCAGGACCGCGAAGCGGTGGTCGCGGCCGGGATCGTCTCCACGGATGAGGATCGCGTCGCAGCCGCCGCCGTTGGACTTGATGATGTCCGGCCAGCGCTGCGCGATCCACTTGCGCAGCGGCAGGCACGAGTTGCGCGACGTCAGCGCGTGGTGCTCGTGGGCGCCGCAGTCGACTGCCAGCTGCGCCGGCCACCACGGCGGGCATTCCTGCAGCAGGGCGACGTCCCAGGGCCAGGAGGCAAGGCGCTCGGCGAACGCGCTGTAGAGAGCGCGGCCCGCCGGCGGGACCGCGCGGCCGTGGTAGAGGTTCCAGCTGAGGACGCGCACGGATCCTTATCCTCCCCGGCTTGACGCGCCACCTGCTCACCGGTGAGGAGCTCACGCACGACGAGGTGACCCGGATCGTGGCGCGCGCGGGCGAGCTGAAGGCGGATCCGCTGGTGTCGCAGGTCCTCGCCGGCCGCTCGGTTGCGCTGATCTTCGAGAAGCCCTCGACGCGCACGCGCGTGTCGTTCGAGACGGGCGTGAACGAGCTCGGCGGCCATCCGCTGGTGCTGCGCTCGGGCGAGCTGCAGCTCAGCCGCGGCGAGTCTGTGCGCGATACGGCGTTGGTCCTCAGCCGCCATGTCGCGGCGATCGGGATCCGCACCGGCCAGGACAGCGACGTCGAGGAGCTGGCCGCGCACGCCACCGTGCCCGTGGTGAACATGCTCAGCGCCGGCCATCACCCATGCCAGGCGCTCGCGGACCTGCAGACGCTCCACGAGCGCTTCGGCAGGCTCGACGGGCTGAGGCTCGCCTACGTGGGCGACGGCAACAACGTCGCCCGCTCGCTGGCGATCCTCGGGCGCAAGGCCGGGGTGCAGGTCGCTGTCGCCTCGCCGCCCGGCTACGAGCTCGAACCCGTCGCCGACGCGCAGCTGACGAACGACCCCGGCGAGGCGGTCGCCGGCGCGCACGCC
>VAYD01000006.1 GCA_005883905.1 Actinomycetota bacterium | reverse complement strand
TCCGGACCGCTGCAGTGCACGGCGCTCCTGCCGGGCCATTCGACCGGCGTGGCCGCCGCCGACGCACAGCGCTGCGCGCAGCAGCTCGGCCCGCGGCGCGGCTTCTACACGACGTCGCAGAGCGTCGACGACATCGAGGCGATCCGCCAGGCCGCCGGCTACGACAAGCTGACGATCTACGGCGTGTCCTACGGCACGAAGGTTGCCGCCCAGTACGCCGCCCGCTACCCGAGCCACGTGGACGGCCTGATCCTCGACTCGGTCGTGCGCCCCGACGGGCCCGACCCGTTCCATCGCTCGACGTTCGCCGCGACCCGGCGGGTGCTCGACGAGCTGTGCGAGAACAACGACTGCAAGGGCATCACCTCCAACCCCACGGACGAGCTGACGCGGATCGTCACGCGCCTCTCGCAGCACCGCGTGCGCGGCACCGTCGTCAACGGCCACGGGCGCAAGCTGAAGATGTCGATGGACGACCTCGACATGCTGCAGGTCGCGCTCGGCGGCGACTTGAACCCGACGCTGCGCGCGCAGCTCCCCAGCTCGGTCCACAGCGCGCTGCACGGCGACCGGACGCCGCTGCTGCGGCTGGCCGCACGCGCCGAAGGGCTCAACGAGATCAACGGGCTCCAGGCGCCGGTGGGCGGCGACAGCGACGCGCTGTTCGCGACGACGCGCTGCGAGGAGAGCCTGTTCCCGTGGGACCGCAACGCCGATCCCACGACCCGCGCCGGGCAGGCGACGGCAGCCGCCAAGGCGCTGAGTGCCGCCTCGGTGCGCCCGTTCAACCGCGGGATCGCCCTGCGCGGCGAGCTGATCCCGCTGTGCGTCGGCTGGCCGGTTGCATCGCCCGCGCCCGCCGCCACAGGGCCGCTGCCGCAGGTCCCGACCCTGATCCTCGAAGGCCAGGCCGACCTGCGCACACCACTCGAGGACGGGCAGGCCGTGGCGAACGAGATCCCGGGCGCGACGGTGGTCGCGATCCCGCACACCGGCCACTCGGTGCTCGGCAGCGACCTGTCGGATTGCGGCACGAACGCCGTGGCTGCGTTCTTCGCCGGCCGGCAGCCCGCGGCGTGCGCGCCGACCCAGAACCTGTTCTTCCCCACGCCGGTGGCGCCGACCAAGTTGTCGCGGGTGCCTGGCCACACGCGGTCGAGCAAGACCGTCAACGCGGTGGCTGCGTCGCTCGATGATGTGCGTCGCCACTTCATCGGCGACGCGGTCGCGGCGGGCCACAGCCCGCGCTCTGGCTCGCGGGTCGGCGGCCTGCGCGGCGGCTCCGCGCGCTACACGAACAGCGGCATCGTGCTCAAACGGCTCGCCTACGTGCCGCGCGTCGCGGTCTCCGGCCTGTACCGCCTCAGCGCCATGGCCTCGACGACGCTGACCGTCTCCGGCAGCGGCGCCCCGAACGGCCGGATCACCTTCCATCCCGACGGCAGCGTGACCGGCCGTCTGGGCGGCAAGACGCTCAAGCTGAAGGCCTCGGCCGCCCGCGCGAGGACGCAGCGCCAGTGGCCTCTGCTCCTGCCGAAGTTCCCCGCGCTGCGCGACGGGTAGCCTCGACGCGTGCCAAACGCCCTCGCGCACGAGACCTCTCCGTACCTGCGCCAGCACCAGGACAACCCGGTCGACTGGCTGCCGTGGGGCGAAGAGGCGCTGCGCCGGGCGCGCGCGGACGACCGGCCACTGCTGGTCTCGATCGGCTACTCGTCGTGCCACTGGTGCCACGTGATGGAGCGCGAGTCCTTCGAGGATCCGGAGACCGCGCAGTTGATGAACGAGCACTTCGTGTGCGTCAAAGTCGATCGCGAGGAGCGCCCGGACGTCGACGCGATCTACATGGAGGCCGTTCAGACGATGACCGGCCAGGGCGGCTGGCCGCTCAACGCCTTCCTGACGCCGGAGCAGATCCCGTTCTACGGCGGCACGTACTTCCCGCCCGAGCCACGCCCCGGCATGCCGTCGTGGCGGCAGGTGCTCGGCGCCGTCGCCGACGCCTGGGATCAACGTCGCGACGAGATCCGCGAGCGCGGCGGCCAGATGGCGCAGCGGCTCGCCGGCGGCGCGCTCCTGCGGCCCAGCGACGAGCCGATGCAGCAGGCCGCGCTGGAGCGAGCGGTGGAGAACCTCGAGGGCATCTTCGACCCCCACTACGGCGGATGGGGCGCGGCGCCGAAGTTCCCCGCGGCGTCGACGATCGAGTTCCTGCTCGCGCGCGGCGAGGAGCGGATGACCGTCGCGACGCTGCGCTCGATGGCCTCCGGCGGGCTGTTCGACCAGGTCGGCGGCGGCTTCGCCCGCTACAGCGTCGACACGCAGTGGGTCATCCCGCACTTCGAGAAGATGCTCTACGACAACGCGCTGCTCGCCCGCGCGTACCTGCACGGCTGGCAGGTCAGCCGCGACGCGATCCTCCGCCGCGCCGCCGAGGAGACGCTCGACTGGGCGCTGCGCGAGATGCGCGCGCCGGAGGGCGGGTTCTACAGCGCGCTGGACGCCGACTCCGAAGGCGTCGAGGGCAAGTTCTACGTGTGGTCGCTCGACGAGCTCGACGAGCTGGTGAGCGAGCAGGCGATCGCGTACTTCGGCGCCACGCGCCGCGGCAACTTCGAAGGCCTCAACCACCTGACCGCGCGCGGGCCCGCCATCTCCGACGAGGAGCGAGCCGCGGCGCGGGCCGCGCTGCTCGAGCGCCGCAACGCGCGCGTCTGGCCGGGGCTCGACGACAAGCGCCTGGCCGGCTGGAACGCGCTGATGATCAGCGCGCTCGCAGACGCCGGCGCAGTGCTCGGCCGCAGCGACTACCTCGACGCGGCGCGCGGCGCGGCGGACTTCGTGCTGACGCGGATGCGCGACGACCGCGGCCGGCTGCTGCGGACGTTCAACGCGGGCGAGGCGAAGCTCAACGCCTACCTCGAGGACCACGCGTTCCTGCTCGAAGCGCTGCTCGACCTCTACGAGGCGACGTTCGAGCGGCGCTGGTTCACCGAGGCGCGCGCGCTCGCTGACGCGATCGTCGAGCGCTTCGGCGACGACGACCAGGGCGGGTTCTTCTCGACGTCCGACGACCACGAGCAGCTCGTCGCGCGGCGCAAGGACCTCGAGGACACGCCGATCCCGGCGGGCGGCTCGTCCGCGGCCCTCGGGCTGTTGCGGCTCAGCGCGCTGACCGGCGAGCACGACTACGAACGCCGCGCAGTCGGGCAGCTGCGGCTGCTGCACGAGATCGCGCCGCGCCACCCGACGGCCTTCGGCCACGTGCTGCGCGCGATCGACTTCCACCTGCGCACGGTGCGCGAGGTCGCGCTCGTCGGGCCCGACGACGGGGTCGCGCGGCTCGCAGCGGTCGTGCGCTCGAAGCTGCGGCCGGGGCTCGTCCTCGCGGGCGGACGCGGTCCTGACGAAGCGGTGCCGTTGCTGCGCGACCGCGACCCGATCGACGGGGTCGCCGCCGCCTACGTGTGCGAGCACTTCGCCTGCCGGCGACCGGTCACCGAGCCCGACGAGCTCGAGGCGCTGTTGGCAGTGTCACCGGCGGCTGGCAGTATCGGCGCATGAGAGCGAGATGCGCCGCGTACGCCGTGGCCGCGGTCGTCGGCGCACCTGCGAGCGCGTCGGCCACGGACGTCGCCGTCGACCAACCCTGTTACGCCCAGGGCCGGGCGATGGAGGTCTCGGGCTCGGGCTACACGCCGAACTCGATCGCGACCCTCACCGTCGGCGGGACGACGACATCGGCGGACACCGACGCGACCGGCGCGTTCACCACATCGCTCTCCGCGCCGATGACGGCGCTCGAGCTCCCCGGCGCGGTGCAGTTCACGCTCGCGGCGCATGACGTCGACAGCGGCGCCGATACGAGCACGACGATCAACGTCGCGAGGGTCGGCGTCGACGCCCTCCCCCGGACCGCCAAGCCCCATGCGCGCATCACGTGGTACCTCGCCGGGTTCCCGAGCCAGAAGGCGATCTACGGCCATTGGCGCTTCGGCGGCAAGACGCGGGCCAACCACCGCATGGGCTTTCCGAGCGGCCCCTGCGGCGTGCTGACGGCCAAGGCCCGCCAGATCGAGGCCAAGCGCATCCGCTTCGGAACCTGGACGGTCCAGTTCGACCACAACCGCGTCTACGACAAGCACGCGCAGCCGAGCGTGATCGCGAAGGTCAGGGTCTCGCGGACGTTCGCTAAGCGCTGAGCCGCTGCTCGAGCGCAGGGATGTCGAGGTCCGCGCGCCTGGGGTACTGCGGGTCGAGCTCGCGCAGCGTCTGGAGCAGCAGCTGCTGCACCGCCCAATTGCGGTACCACTTGCGATCCGCCGGGATGACGTACCACGGCGCCGCGTCCGTGTGGCAGCGCTCGAGCGCGTCCTGGTAGGCCCCCTGGTAGTCGTCCCAGAGCTTGCGTTCCGTCAGGTCGCCTTCGTTGAACTTCCAGCGCTTGGTCGGGTCGGCCAGCCGCGCGAGCAGTCGCTCGCGCTGCTCGTCGGGTGAGATGTGCAGCATGCACTTGATCCACGTGACGCCGGCCTTGGCCTCGAAGCGGTTGATCTCCGCGTAGCGCCCCTCCCACGGCGCGAGATCGTGAATGCGGACCACGAGGACGTCCTCGTACTGCGAGCGGTTGAAGATCCCGAGGTACCCCGGCCCCGGCAGGGCGCGGCGGATGCGCCAGAGGAAGTGGTGCTTGAGCTCGGCGGGCGTCGGCTGCTTGAACGACGTGATGCGCAAACCGGCCGGGTTGACCTGCCCGACCACGTGCTTGACGGTGCCGTCCTTGCCACATGTGTCCATGCCCTGGAGCAGCACCAATTCGGCCGACTCCTCCGCGAGTGCCACTTCGGCTTTCTTGCGGCTCTTGACGCCCGGGGTCGAGCGCGTGTCGACGGCCGACAGCTCGCCGTCGAACCGCAGCAGCGAGCGGACGTCGGTCACAGGACGGGAAGGTACCTGTCCAGCTCCCACTGCGTGACCTGGACGCGGTAGTCCTCCCACTCCTGGCGCTTGATCTCCACGTAGCGGTTGAACGTGTGCTCGCCCAGGGCGCGCAGCACGAGCTCGGACTCGGCAGTCAGCTCGATCGCCTCGCCGAGCGTCTCGGGCAGCTGCTCGACGCCGAGCCTGCGCCGGTCCTCGGGCGACAGGTGGTACAGGTTCTTCTCCATCGGCTCGGGCAGCTCGTAGCCCTTCTCGATGCCCTCGAGGCCGGCGTGCAGGAGCGTGGCGAACGTCAGGTACGGGTTGCACGCCGGGTCCGGGCAGCGCAGCTCCATGCGCGTCGCCTGCTCCTTGCCGGGGTGGTAGAGCGGCACGCGCACGAGCGCGGAGCGGTTGCGCCGCGACCACGCGACGTAGACCGGCGCCTCGTAGCCCGGCACCAGGCGCTTGTAGGAGTTCACCCACTGGGCGAAGATCGAGCTCAGCTCGCGCGCGTGGCGCAGCTGCCCGGCGATGAACGCCTTGCCGACGTCCGACAGGAAGTAGCTGTCGTCGGCGTCGAAGAACGCGTTGCCCCCGTCCTTGAACAGCGACATGTGCGTGTGCATTCCGGACCCGTTCTCGCCGAAGAGCGGCTTGGGCATGAACGTCGCATGCCAGCCGTTCTTCATCGCGTACTCCTTGACCGTGATGCGGTAGGTCATGCAGTCGTCGGCCATCTTCAGCGCCGGGGCGTAGCGCATGTCGACCTCGTGCTGCGACGGGCCGACCTCGTGGTGGGAGTACTCGACGTGGATCCCGAGCTGCTCGAGCGCCAGCACGGTCTCGCGGCGCACGTCGGAGCCGGCGTCGAGCGTCGTCAGGTCGAAGTAGCCGCCCTCGTCGAGGACCTCGGTCGACTTGCTGTCCTTGAACAGGAAGTACTCGAGCTCCGGACCGACGTTGAACGTGTCGAAGCCCATCTCCTCGGCACGGGTCAGCGCGCGGCGCAGCACGTGGCGCGGATCGCCCTCGTAAGGGGTGCGCTCCGGAGTGAGGACGTCGCAGAACATCCGCCCGACGCCCTGCTCGTCGGGCCGCCATGGCAGCACCTCGAACGTCGTCGGGTCGGGCATCGCGACCATGTCCGACTCCTCGATCGCGTTGAAGCCGGTGATCGAGGAGCCGTCGAAGCCCATGCCGTCCTCGAACGCGTCGGCGAGCTCGGAAGCGCCGATCGAGAACGACTTCAGCTGGCCGAGGATGTCCGTGAACCAGAACCGGATGAAGCGGATCTGGCGCTCCTCCACAATGGCCTGGACGTCCTGCGCCGTGCGCGGCTGGTCGCTCATGGGGCGGGACCCTAGCCGACGGCCGCTGGACCGCCGGGCCACGCGCGATGGACCAGATGGCTAGATGGAGAACTCCTGGTGCGGCGACTGGTCGAGCCATTGGCGCGCCCAGCTGCGCAGCTCGGACACGGCAGGCTCGAGCCCGCGGCCCATCGGCGTCAGCTCATAGGTGACGCGCACCGGGGGCCCGGGGTCGACGCTGCGCTCGACGACGCCGCGCGCCTCGAGCTCCTTCATCCGCTCCGAGAGGAGGCGGTCGCTGAGCTCCGGGACCGCCGCCGCGATCTCCGAGAAGCGCATGACGCCGCCGTTCAGGAGGACCTCAACGATCGCTCCCGTCCAGCGGCGCCCGATCAGCTCGACCGCCTCGTGGTAGAGGGGGCAGCAGGTGGGCTCCTCAGGGCCCATGGCCACGAGCGTAGCGCTCCTGGCTTCCTACGCGGCCTTGAGCTGCCTTGACTCCTCGACGGACCCGTCGGCGGGCACCTCGCCTGCGACGTTGATCCAGGCCGTGAAGGCCTCGAGCGACGCGTAGGCGACCGCCTCGAGGATCTCCTCGTCGTCCCAGCCCGCCTCGCGCGCCTCCTCGTGGAGGTGCATCGGCGGCGTGCCGGGCTCGGCGATGACGGCCTTGAGGTAGCGCAGCAGCATCGCCTCGTGCTCGTCGCGCGAGTCCCACTCGCGGGCGAGTGCGATGTCGTCGAGCTTCAGGCCTGCCGCGCGCGC
>VAYD01000005.1 GCA_005883905.1 Actinomycetota bacterium | reverse complement strand
AGGCCATGATCCCGACGCTGCACGCCAAGCCCGCCCCCGGCCCGCAGCCTTGGGTCAGCGCATCCCGGTCGGTTCTTTGCAGCGACAGGAGCATCTCGTCCCAGCGTGAATCAGGGGTCTTCCAGGGAAGTTCCACTCCCCGTGCGCATCGCACGGCGGGCGAGCTGCCGCACCTTGTGCTCGACTCGGCCGCCCCGGTCGGCGCGCTCGTTCATCGCGCGCTCGTGCACGTGGATCAGGAAACTCGGCGTCGGCGGACTCGGGGTCAGCCCCTGCTGCTCACGGATCCGGGCGAGATCGTCGTAGTGCTGGCTCGCCCAGTAGACGTTCATCCGGCAGGAGACGCAGTTCCACTCTGTGTCCGGCGTCTCGGCTCCACACTGTGGGCAGCGCATGGCGCGATCGTGTCCGGCGCGTGTTCCACCGCGATTCCAGCTATCGGACCCTGCTCGCGTCCAGCCTGAGCAGGCGCGCGCGCAGCTGCCGGCCTGCCGGCGTCGGGCGACCGTCCCAGGAATCGACGAGTGCGGGACCGGCGCAGCCGAACGGGTTCCAGCTCCAGCCGAGGTAGGAGACGCCGGCAGCGTCGGCCCAGTCCATGAAGCGTTCCATGAACGCCGCTGCGCAGTCGCGCTGACCGAATTCGGTCGCGACCACCGGAACCTTCCGGGCGACCCCCGCAACCGTGCTCTTCCAGCAGCCGAGTGATGCACAATCGGCGAAGTCGAAGACGTGAAGACCTGCCGCCAGCTGATCGGTGGGATCGTCCGGTTTGTACTTGGACCAGGACGACAGGTCGCTGCCCCAGTCGATGCCTGTCGCGATGATCGGCGCAACGGCGCCTGTCGAGCGCACCGCGTCGACAAGTGTCTGCATGCCGGCGGTGCGCCAGCCCTCGTCCAGCCTGCAGCCGTCGCGCCAGCACTTCCACGTGATGTCGTGCGGCTCGTTGTAGAGATCGAATGCGATGGCGTGGTCGCGCTTGAACGTGCGGGCGACCGACCGCCAGAAGGCGGGCGCGTGGTCGAAGTCCGCCATCGCCTGCTGCCCCTGTGCCTTCGTGAGGCCAGGAGCGCTCCAGTGCAGATCCAGCACGACGTAGAGGTGGGCCTGGTGAAGTCGAGATACGTAGCGCTTGATCGCTGCCCGGTAGTGAGCCTTGCTGTAGCCGGCGGGAGCGCCATTGATCCCTAGCCAGCATTGCTCGTTGAGTGGGACGCGGACGGCGTTGATCCGCCACGCAGTCATCGCCGCGATCGCTCGCCTGTCGGCGGGGCCACCCAACGGCGGATGTCCTTGCAGGCACGCATACTCGGCACCGGCGCGGTTCACGCCGAGCAGGCGGATCGCATGTCCGTACCGATCCACAAGTTTATTGCCGGCCACGTGCAGACCCGGATAGCGCCCGTTGTCGCCTGCACAGGTCATGAGCCCGGCAAGCGCCAGCACCGACGCCAACACGGCCCTCGTCACCCGGACTCCTGCTCGCGCCGGATCGCGCGGACCTCGATCCGCTGATCCCCCTGACCGAACTGGGCGATCACGACGGAGTGATCGAGCGCCCGGGCGGTTGTCGGGGTCAGGCGCAGCGTCGAGCGGACGGCCTGCGTCGAGACGACGTAGTCGAAGTCACGCCAGCCGTCCGGGAAACGCTGCTTGACAGCTGGGTCGTAGTCGAGTGGCCAGTACACGACGACCGCCCTCGAGAAGAAGCCGCCGGGCACCGGCCGGCGATCGAATCCATGCTGGATGAGGTAGATCCAGTACTCGTCGGGGACGATGAGCCGCTTGTCGTGACCGATGTTGTCGGCCAGCCAACGCTCGGCCGCGCGCCGTGTGCCGTCGACCTGCACGTGCATCGCTGTGTTGTCGGTGCGCGCCCACTGCGGAACGGCGCTGACCAACAGCGCGATGACGAGCGCCGCGGTCGCCAATCGCAGACGGCCTGACCAGCGCCACAAGGCCTCGATTCCTCCCGAGACGATCAACGCCGCGAACGGCAGGAGCCCGATCACGTACATGTTCGGGAGGTAGCCCGGGCGCAGGATCATCACCACCTGGATGACGAATGCGAGCGCGATGGCTCTGGTGCTACGACGCACGAGCGCCAGCGGGAAGAGAACGACCGCGAGCCCGAGCAGCCACGGATCGAGTTGGAGCCAGGCCGTCACGATCGCGTGCGTCTGACTCTGCGGGTCGAACAGGCTGCCGGTGGCCTCACGGGTCACGAGCTGAACGACGGCGTAGCCGAGGAACGACCCGAACAGCGCTACGCAGTACCGGCGGGTGTGCTTGTCGGTGTTCTGCCATGCAGCCAGCAGGAGCGCCGGCAGGAGGACGAGTGTCGTCTCCTTCGAAAGCAGGGCCGCCGCGAAGCAGGCCCCGCTTCCGGCGTAGGCCCAGAGGCGCTGCCGTGGGGTCGCCGCAAGGACGAACGCGGCGAGCACCCACGCAATGGCAACGTTGTCGAGCAGGACGGCGCGGTGGAAGAAGAGGCCGACCGGGGAGAGGGCGAACAGGAGCACGGCGGCGGCCGCGAACGCCCGGCCCATACCCAGGCGGCGGGCGAGGATGAACAGCAGCGAGCAGCTGGCCAGCGTCACGACGAGCATCAGCTGGCGGCCGGTGTCGATCGAGTAACTCGTGCCTGCGAAGAGCCCCGACACCCATGTCCACGCCGCTATCAGCAGCCAGGCGAGCGGTGGGTGGCCGTAGCTGTACGTGTACGGCGCGAGTGCGCCATGCTGCACCGCCCACGCGTTCGACACGTACGTGCCCTCGTCGAATTGCGCGTTGGGCCAGTGCAGCATGTTCGTTGCCTGCACGAAGCCGACGCCGGCGAGCAGCGTTGCCAAGAGCAGGAGGTCGGCATGGGAGCCCCGCCGTGTCGAGGGTGTCTCCGGCGTTTCATCGAATTGGAGATCCGGCAGGTGCCCGTTGCCGTTCCAGTGCCCGTTGCCGTTGGAGTGCCCGTTGCCCCTCCCGGTGTCGGGGAGTCCCTCCCACGGAAGCTCGGCCTCGCGCTCCAGCAGCGCGACCGTCGCGCCGGCCGGCTCGAGCGCGCGCCCAGGCGCTGGTGCTCGGGCTCGCTGCACGGGTCCAACCGCCAGCTCTGCCTCGACGTGCGCGGGCGCGGCGAGGTGCAGGCCCAGGTGCTGTGTCTTCTCCCAGCCGCGGTCACCGCGCGCTTCGCGAACGACCGCGCGCGCGGCCGCGAATGCCAGGACCGACTGATACGCGAAGACCCCAAGGACGAGGCGAAGGTAGTCACGCGCCGAGGCGCGCTCGCCATACGTTCGGCAGAACTCCGCGAGGCCGACGACCTCGACCGCGAGCATCGAGAGCATGGGCAGCGCCGGGAAGAAGGAGATGAGCGTGATCGGGACCGGCGCCTTCACGGTCAGCGCTGTCGCGATGGCCACGGGGATCGTCAGCCAGACGACCGCCATCAGGTACGGCATCGCGAGGACGTAGACGCCCAAGGCGCGCTGCGGAAGTGGAAGCCGGCGCCAATGGCCCTTCGCGAGGGTCTGGAGGTATCCCTGGTTCCACCGTGTTCGTTGTCGCGCGAACGCCTTGAGTGTCGGAGGACACTCCTCACGCGTGACGAGTTCGGGCTCGTAGAAGACGACGGTCTTGGCGCCCAGGGCGCTCAAGCGGACTCCCAGCTCGCAGTCCTCAGCGAGGCATTCCGGATCCCAGCCCGACACCGCTCGAAGCAGGCGCGTGCGGACGAAGACGGTGTTCCCGCCGAGCGGGATGAAGCCCTGCGACGCGTGGAAATGGAGCCGGCTGCGGAACCAGAAGTAGTACTCGAGGACGTTGCGGACCGTCAGCCAGCTGGAGCGGAAGTTCATCAGCTGCACGCCGGCCTGGACGACGTCCGCATCCGTCTTCTGGAAGCACTGGTCGACGCGCTCCAGGATTGAGGGGTGCACGTCGTCCTCGGCGTCGAACACGCCGGTGATCGCTCCGCTGCAGTGAGGAAGGGCGGCGTTCAGCGCCTTCGACTTGCTCTTCGGCCAGCACGACGCTCACGCGGTCCGGATGGCGAGCGGCCACGCGCTCCGCCACCGCTCGCGTTTCGTCGTCGTCGCTTCCGACGACGACCAGCACCTCGAAGTCGGGGTGATCGATCGTGACGAGGCGCGAGAGCGTGCGCTCCAGCACCGCCTGTTCGTGGCGGGCCGGGACGATCAACGAGAAGGAATGCGCCGGCGCCACGTTGTTGCGGGTGAGGCGACTCCCGGCGAGCGATGAGGGCGTACGCCAGGCGTACAACGTCCACACGAGCGTCGTCCAGGCGATTGCAGCCAGTACGAGTGAGCTGCCGACGTAGAGCAGGTAGACAAACGAGCCCGCCTGGATCGACGCGGCCAGTGCGCCGAGGGTGGCCGCGACCGCGAGAGCGATTCCTCCACGACGCAGGCCCCGCCGTGGAAGATGCGCCACCGTCCGAGGCTCCGGCTCGAAGACTGCGGCTTCGTCGACGACCGTGATCAGGTCGGGGTGGCGTGCGGCAGCGTCCTCGGCCACGGCACGCGCCTGGGCATCGCCGTCCGCCACGACGAGGAGCACCTCGGAGGGCGGGTCGTCGCCCATCAGGAGCCGCGCGAGCGCCGCTTCCAGCTCGGCCTGCTCGTGCGGCGCCGGAACCATTACCGAGAACGACGCAACGGGCTCCGGCTCGAAGACTGTGGCTTCGTCGACGACCGTGATCAGGTCGGGGTGGCGTGCGGCAGCGTCCCCCATCAGGAGCCGCGCGAGCGTTGCTTCCAGCTCGGCGCGCTCGTGCGGCGCCGGCACCATCACCGAAAACGAACCGGCGCGCAGCTGGCGCCGACCGGTCACGCGTGCTCGGTCAGTGCGCGGGCCAGCGCGGCGTGCACCTCGTCACGGCGGTGCTTCGAAAGGTCTTCGTAGAGGGCCGCACGCACGAGCGGATGCCGGAATGTGTAGGAGCCGTCCCGCTCCTCCAGCATCCCGAGCTCCAGGGCGCGATCGAGCGCGTCGAAGAGCGCAGCGTCGGAGACCGGAGGCGTGAGCGCCGCTGCCCCGACCCGGAGGTGGGTCAGCCTGATCTCGTTCTCCCCCGCGGCTGCAGCGAGCGCCAGGACGCGCCGCGCGCTCTGCCTCATCGGTGCCGTTCGCAGCCCCACAAGAGACCGCACGCCGGCAGGCACGCAGGCTGGAGGGGACGGTGTTCGTTGCCACGCGCCCCGTTGGAGGACCAGCTCGCCGCGCTCTTGCATGTCGCGCAGGAGCTCCTCGACGAACAGCGGGTTCCCCAGCGACTGCCCGTAGACGTAGTCGAGAACGGTCTCGGCCACGCGCTGACCGGCGAGCAAAGCTCGCACCAGTCGATCGCTGTCCGGAGGCGTACGCACAGCCGCTCTCGCTCCGCGGCGTCGATCATGCGCCGCAGCTCGCTTGTCCCGGCGAGCGGTTCGTCGCGACAGGTGCCGACGATCAGCCAACGCCGCTTGGCGGCGAGCGTCGCGACGTACCCGAGCAGGTCGAGGCTGGAGCGCTGGAGGCGGGGGAGGTCTGACAGCACCAGGAGCACGGTCCGATCCCTGGCGAGCTCGGTGAGCAGCCGCACGATCTCAGGGCCCGGATAGAGCTGGTCGTGGCGTGGCACGGCGCCGATCCCAAGTGATGGAACAAACGGCACCAGCGCGGGGAAGCGCCGGGCGATCTCCCGGCGCTCGCCATCCGAGCGGTCCGCTACATAGCTCTCGAGCGCGACTGCGAACGGGCCATACGCGAAATGGTTTGCGCGTGCCGCGCTTCCGCCCCAGAGCACGCAACAGCCGCGCGCGCGTGCGTTGCCTGCGAACTCCGCGACCAGTCGCGACTTCCCGACCCCCGCCTCTCCGCTCAGGAGGATCATGCGGCCGGTTCCCGAGTCGGCCCGCGCGAGTTCGTCTTCGAGCTGTTCGAGCAGCGATTCGCGGCCGACAAATGGCGGACCGACCTCATCGTCCGGCGTCCGCCGGTGCGCGAGGATCTCCTCGTACAACCCCTCCGTCTCATCCCCGGGCGTGAGATCGAGCTCCCGTCTCAGCACGTCCCGGCAGACATGAAACTGGCGCACGGCTTGGTCGCGCCGTCCTGCTGACGCGTACAGGGCCATGAGCCGGCGATGCGCGTCTTCCCGTGTTGGGTCGTGCTGCAACGCCTCACGAAGCCGACCCGCCGCTGCGCTGTGGGCGCCGCGGCGCGCCAATTCCTCGGCCAGGTTCAGCAACAACCGCGTGTGCAGCTCCACCAGGTACTCGCGACGTTCTGCGCACCAGTCCTCGTAGCGATCTTTCGGGAGGAGATCGCCGCCGTAGGCGTCGATTGCATCCTCGTAGGCGCTGACCTCTCGTTGACAGAGGGCGCCCTCCGCCAACTGCTCGAAGTGGTCGAGATCGATCCAGACGTGCTCGGGGTCGAGCGTGACGATGGACTCGGTCAGGCGCAGATAGGAGGAGCTCTCGCGAGGCAGGAGCTCTGGTTCGAGCGCATGGCGAGCGGCATGAAGCGCCTTTCCGAACGAGTTGAGGGCCGACTCGGGATCAGCCCCCGGCCAAAGGATCTCCAGGACCTGCTCTCGATGAAGCCTGTGGCCAGGAGTTGTCGCCAGCAGCTTCGTCAGCGTCTTCGCGGTGCGCCGCTGCCAGCCTGAAACCGGCCACCCGTCGCCGGCTCGTTCGGCGCGAAATCCCCCGAGCAGTCGCAGCCGCAGTTGCGGCGCGGTGCGCCCGTTCGTGCCGATGACGAGGCTCAGGGACGCCGGGCCAGGTTGCACGCGCTGCGCCGATGCGCTCACGCGGGAACCCCGGCCTTCCCGTGCGCGCGTTCGCGGCCGTTCTTGCGTGTGACGGCCTGTCGCTGCTTGACCGCGGCGAGCCGTGAATGCGCGGCTCGTCTTCCTTCCGGCGTCGTGGTATCGAGCCCGACGTCCGTCGCGATCATCTGGACGTCGTGTTCGGCGAACCATTCGAACAGCGCCATGAGGTCGGCGGCCGAGCTCGAGAGGTGCGCAAGCTTGCTGACCACGAGCCGCGAGGGTCCCGGCCCAGACAGGCGCTCCAAGGCAGCCGCGAGGCCTGGCCGCTCGAATGTCGGCCCGGCTCGTTCGTCGTGAACGAGCTCCTCGAGCGTCCAGGCGCGGCGTGCGCACGCTCGCCTGATGGCGCCGGCGTGACGCGCGAGCTCGGCACGGTCGCGCGTGCTGCGCACGTAGCCGATCGCGAGCACAGGCTCCGGAGCGGCGGTCGCCGCCATCGCGGCGCCGTTCGTTCGCACTGCGCCGGCACTGGCATGGGCGTGGGGCGCCGGCCCAGCCGCGACCTCATGGCCGTCGGGGCCGGGCCGGCGCTGCTTTGGAGTCTCCTGCCTGCGACGGCGAAGACTCGGCACGGCCAGCGTCACCAGCGCGGCGAGCAGCAGCAGGGCAAGCGCAACAAACGCCTCTGTTGCGCCCCCGTCGCCGCGCCAGCCGGCCGGCTCATGGATCCGGTCCGCGGGCGCCGTAACGGGCGGTGACTGCGGGACGGGGCCGCGCCCGGAGGGGCGGTCGTCGCGGATCCGCGTGGTCGGCGCCCCGCCTGTGCGCTCGCGCAGGAGGCTGATCGTCCACGGGCCGGCGATCCCGTCGGGCGTGAGGCCGTGCTTGAGCTGGAACCATTGAATCGCCGCCTGCGTCTGAGCTCCAAAGAGGCCGTCGACCGGTCCCGGCCTGTAGCCGAGACGCGACAGCCGTCTCTGGACCCCGCGGACCCTGTGCGACCCGCCCTTCCGGCCGAAGCCGGTGCCGATCTGCAGCGCTTGCTCCGGCCGGCCGGCCGGGAGCGAAACCACCTGCGTCGCGATGGCATCGCCAGGGCGCTGCGTCTGCTGGATCGCGCGGCCGTGCCAGCTTGCCGATACGGGCGGTTGCGCAGCCATGCTTGCGGACTGGATCGCGAGCGCCAGCGCGACCGCGAGCGTGGACATGGTCGAGATCGCGCCAAGCCGGCCCGTCGCCCTCGGCGAGGTGTGCGCACGGGGTCGCGGTGGCGAGTACCTCATCGCTCCGGCAAGTACCCCAGAGCGCCGCGAGGCGGCCATCGTGTCGGCGGAAAATCCGCGTGTGCGGCGGTATCGGCTGACGCGAGCGTGATACCACGTGCTGCGTTGGCGGGCCTGGCGAGCGTGATACCACCGCAACATCGCGCCGCGAAGGGGCTCGCTGTCGCGGCGTGCGTTCTGCTGATCGGGTGCGGGAGCGGGCACACGGACCGGCCCGTGCGAGCGCTGCCGAAGCTCGGACGGCTCGCCGGCGTCGCCGTGCGGGCCGATCGACTCGACGATGCGGGCTATGCCGCGGCGCTGACGGCGTTCGGGTCGGTGACGCCCGAGAACGAGCTGAAGTGGGAGGTCACGGAGCCCGAGCGCGGGCGCTACGACTTCGGGGCGGCGGACCGGATCGTGGACTTCGCGACGCGGCACGGGATGGCGGTGCGCGGGCACGTGCTCGTCTGGCACCTGCAGAACCCGGGCTGGCTCAACGACCTGTCGCCGGCGGAGCTCCAGCGGGCGCTCGCGGACCACATCCGCACGCTGATGCGCCGCTACGCCGGTCGGATCGAGGAATGGGACGTGGTCAACGAGGCGGTCGCGGACGGCGGGCGGCTGCGGCGCTCGGTCTGGCTGGACAAGCTCGGCCCGGGGTACATCGCGCTCGCCTTCCGGCTCGCCCACGAAGCCGACCCGTCCGCGACGCTCTTCTACAACGACTACGGCGCCGAAGGCGAGGGCACGAAGGCCGACGCGGTGTACCGGCTGGCGGCCGTGCTCAAGCGCGATGGCACGCCGATCGACGGCATCGGCCTGCAGGCCCACGTCGATACGGCGCCGCCGCCGGGCTACGCCCGGAACATCGACCGCTTCGCGAAGCTCGGGCTGCGCATCGAGCTGACCGAGATCGACGTGCGCACGAAGGGGGACGAGGCCGCGGCCCAGGCCCAGCAGTACGCGCGGCTTGTCGACGGCTGCCCGCCGTGCACGCGCTTCACCGTCTGGGGCCTGGACGACGCGGACTCCTGGGTGCCCGGCGCGTATCCGGGCTTCGGCAACGCGACGCTGCTCGACGGCGAGCTGCGCCCCAAGGCGGCATTCGACGCGTTCCGCACGGCCCTGCTGCGACGATAAGCGCGTTGCGCTACCGCTTTCTGTTCGAGCAGATGGTCCGCCGCGAGCTGCGGCGCAAGTACCAGGGATCCGCCCTCGGCGTGGCCTGGTACGTCGTCAACCCGCTCGTGCTGATGGGCGCCTACTACCTGATGTTCGGCGTGGTCTTCAAGGTCGCCGAGCACGAGGACTACCCGCTGTTCCTGATGGTCGGGCTGGTCGTGTGGATCTTCTTCTCGCAGTCGCTGCTGAGCGCCGCGCCGGCGCTGCTGGACCAGGGCTCGCTGATCCGCAAGGCGCGCTTCCCGCGCGAGACGATCCCCGCGGCGGTGGTGGCCGTTCAGGCCGTCACGTTCGCGAGCGTGCTCGCGGTGGTGGCGGTCATCACGTTCGCACTGCGCGGGGTGGGCGCGTCGGTCGTACTGGCGCCGCTGCTGCTCGCCGCGCTGTTCGCGTTCGTGCTCGGCCTGTCCCTGCTCGTGAGCGTCCTGCACGCCTACTTCCGCGACGTCGCGCCGATCCTCGCCGCGATCCTGCTGCCGTGGTTCTTCATCTCGCCGATCTTCTTCACGCCCGGCGACATCACCGGCAACGCCGCCGCCCGCGCCGCCCTCGAGTGGCTGAACCCGGCCGCGCCGTTCATCACCTCGATCCGCGACGTCATCTGGGGCGGCGTGTGGCCGAGCGCGCCGACGGTGCTCTATGTCATCGCCGCGGGCGCGCTCGCGCTGGCCGGCGGCGCCGCCCTGTTCCGGCGGATGGAGGCCGAGCTGGCGGTGGTCGTCTAGTGCAGCCCGGCGAGATCGTGCTCGAGGATGCCTCGCGTGCGTTCGACATCCGCGGCGACCGCGGCCGCACCGTCAAGGAGCTGTTGCTCGGCAAGGCTCGGGCGGGCGGGCCGCCGCCGGTCCAGGCGCTGCGAGACGTGTCGCTGCGTATCGAGCCCGGTGAGACCGTCGGGATCGTCGGGCGCAACGGCGCCGGCAAGTCCTCGACCCTGCGAGCGCTCGCCGGGATCGTCCCGCTCGACAGCGGGGGCGCGCAGTGCGGCGGCCGCGTCGTGACGCTGCTGGAGCTCGGCGCCGGCTTCGGGCGCGACTTCGACGGCCGCGAGAACATCCTGCTCAACGGCGCGCTGCACGGCATGACGCGAGCCGAGATCGAGGAGCGGATGGACGCGATCATCGCGTTCAGCGAGCTCGGCGAGTTCATCGGCGTGCCGGTCAAGACGTACTCGAGCGGCATGTACGTGCGGCTCGGGTTCGCGATCGCCGCGCACATCCCGGCCGACGTGATGCTGATCGACGAGGTGCTCGCGGTAGGCGACGAGGCGTTCCAGCGCAAGTGCGAGCAGCGCATCGCCGAGCGCGTGCAGGAGGGCGTGACGCTGGTTCTCGTCTCGCACGATGCGGCGCTGGTCGAGCGGACGTGCGAGCGCGTCGTCGTGCTCGACGGCGGCTCGGTGGCGTTCGACGGGCCGGCCCTCGAGGGCATGGCCCACTACCACGAGATGATGGGGACGGTGACGGCGTGAAGCCCGAGCAGGCGCTGGAGGAGGCCCGCAGGCGCGCGGCCATGCAGAGCGGCGACGAGCAGATCGAGGGGCTCACGATTGAGCCGACGGACCGAGTCGGGCTCGAGCAGCTGATCGAGTGGGCTGTCGCCGAGCCCGATCCCGACAAGGTCCGCTCCACCCGCGCCCTTGGCGCCCCGATCACGGCGATCAAGCGCGGCATGGTCCACCTGACGCGCCAGCAGACCGGCGACCTGATCGCACAGCAGGCGCGCTTCAACCTGCACCTGCTGACGAGGGTGGCCGAGCTCGAGGAGCGCATCAAGCGGCTCGAGGACACACGCTGAACGTCTGGCAGGTGCTCAGCGGCGCGGGCCCGGTCGACGCCGTCTCGCGCCAGGCGCTGGCGTTCCGCGAGCGCTTCCGCGGGTGGGGCTGGGGCGGGCGCGACGTCGCGGCGTTCATCGACCCGCGCGCGAAGGGCTTCGAGCCGCTGCGCGCGCTCGATCCGGCGCCCGGCGACCGGCTGCTCATCCACTACTCCGCCTACGCGCCGCGCCTGCGCGGCGTCCTGGACCTGCCGAACCGCAAGCTGCTGCTGTCGCACAATGTCACGCCCGCCCGCTGGCTGTGGGACCACGACCCGCCGATCGCGCTGCAGTGCGAGCTCGGGCGCCGGCAGCTCCCGGAGTACGCCGCGCGCTGCGACGTCGTGGCCGGCGTGAGTCTCTTCAACGGGTCCGAGCTCGGCTCGGACATCGTCATTCCTCCGATCGTCGACCTCGCCTGGGTGCGACACGGGGGACAGCCCCCTCAGTCTCACGTCCTGTTCGTCGGGAGGCTCGCGCCGCACAAGCGCCAGGACGAGCTGATCCGGGCGTTCGCCCTGTATCGGCGCCGCCATGCGCCGGACGCGCGCCTGGTGCTCGTCGGCGAGCCGCTCAACGACGGCTATCTGCGCGCGCTGCAAGAGCTCGGCGACCGCGCCGGGAACGTCGTCTTCGAACACACGCTGAACGAGTCGGAGCTCGCCGAGCGCTACGCCCGCGCGTCGGCGTTCGTCTGCCTCTCCGAGCACGAGGGGTTCTGCATCCCGCTGCTCGAGGCCTTCGCCGCGGGCGTGCCCGTGATCGCCCGGCCGGCCGGCGGAGTCCCGGAGACAGCGGGCGACGCCGCGCTCCTCGACGAGGACCGCGACCCGTCGGTCACAGCGGAGCTCATCCACCTGGCGGCCGGCGATCGCGAGCTGCGCGACGAGCTGGCGCGCCGCGGGCGCGAGCGCCTCGAGGTCTACCGGCCCGAGCGAGCGGCCGTGGCGCTGCGCGCCGCGCTCGAACGACTCAGCTGACGGGCACGCTCGTCACGGTCTGCACCATCGCGCGCGAGCAGTTCTCGGCCCCGGCAACCGACGGCTTCATGCGGTAGAGGGTGAACGCATCGAGCCTGCGCACGGGCGGCGTGAGCGCGTCGGCCGGCACAGGGCGGTCGTTCGGAGCGACGATGTAGTCGGCCTTGCGCGAGATCCGCACGTGCGGATAGCTCGTGTTCAGCAGCGGGTGCTGCGAGCACAGCGGATGCGCATGCAGCATGTAGGCGATCCAGTTCTGCTCGGTCGGCACCACATCGATCCGGATCGAGCTGTCGGCCGGCAGCGACGCGTTGATGTCCCGCAGCTGCAGCGTCGAGCGCGGCAGCTCGTCGAACGTTCCGCCGATCTCGCTGCTGCCGGCGTTGTTGGCAAGCACGAGCAGCACGACGGGCGCGATCCAGCCGCGGCGGATCCGGCCGAACCCGGCGGCGGCCGTGACGAGCAGCACGGGCACCGCGAACGCCAGCGTCTTGAAGTGGAAGTAGTAGCCGTAGCGGCGCAGCCTGAACTCGATCGCGAACACCACCGCGAACGCGAACAGCGCGATCAGCGCCAGCCGGATGCGGCGCGGCGCGGCGCGCAGGGCGACGTACGCACCCCAGGCCAGCAACGGCGCCGCGACGATCAGCAGACCCCAGTCGTGCACCCCCAGGAACTGCGCCTCGGGGAAGTAGCCGAACACGTCGCCGCCCCAGGACTTCAGCGAGCGCGCCGGGTCGAAGACCACGTTGAACGCGCTCGTCGCCTTCTCGATCACGCCGGCAATCGGCACGATCAGCACGAGCGCGAGCGGCACGAGCCACAGCAGCGAGCGCCGCCCGCGGTACACGCGCCGCGGCGACAGCGCCCGGCGCTCGGGCCAGAAAACGACGGCAAGCACGAGCAGCGGCAGCGGCAGCGCGAGCGGATACGCGAACCCGCAGACAGCGAGGAACAGCGCGAGCAGCGCCAGCGACCCCGGCGTTCGCCGGCCGGCCGCGGCGAGCGGCGCCAGCGCGACCGCGAACGGCATCGCGAAGAACCCCCACGTCTGGTTGAAGTAGGGATGCATCACCGTGTGCAGCACCATCGGATTCAGCCCGACGAGCCCCATCCCGCACAGCGCCGCCCACGGCGGCGCCCGCAGCAGCTCGCGCGCGATCAGGAAGAAGCCCATGCACGCGAGCGCGAGCATCACCGCCGCCAGCGCCGAGATCGTCTCGAAGACCTCGCGCCCGCTCAGCGTCGCGACAGCCGCCAGCGCGTAGTAGATCGGCTGCTTGGAGCGCCAGACGAGCGGCACGCGATCGACCGGCTCCTCGATCGCGACCGCGGTCGGCGGATGCTTCTGCAGGAACTGCGCGGTCCCGACCGCCAGGTGCGCGTCCTGCCCCTGCCCTTCGACCGTGACGAACCCGGCGCGGAACAACGGGATCAGCGAACCCGCCGCCAGCAGCACGCCGAGGTACGCAGGCCAGGCGAACGGCCGCATCGCCGGCGCGCCCGGGCGGCGCCGGTACGCGAGCACGGCGCCGGCCACGCCGAGCGCGATCACGACGCCGAGCGACATCTTGAACGGCACGCGCGCGAACCCGAGGACCGTCAACGCCAGCGCGACCGCGCAGGCCCCGACCGGCAGCACCCACACGAGCTCGTATCGGCGGTACTCGTCCGGCAGCAGCCAGCGCGTCAGCCCGAGGCCGCCGACCGCGAACAGCCCGACCGCCGCGACCGCGACGGCGAGCAGCTCAGGCAGCGCACGCCAGCCGACCACCCCGTTGCGGGCGGCCAGGTCGATGGCGGCGAGCGCGACGAGGGTCGCTAATGCGATGCCTGCGCGGCGGTCTGGCGCGCGCGTGCCTGCGCCATCACCCGGCTGATGAACACCGGGTTGCCGAGCAGGTACCGGCGCCACATGCGCTGGGGCTCGATCGCGAGTCGGAAGATCCATTCCAGGCCATTGTCGGCCAGCCACCCCGGGGCGCGGGGCACACGGCCCGAGACATAGTCGAACAGCGCCCCGACGGTCCACAGTACGTCGGTCTGAAGGCGCGCCGCATTGTGCTGCAGCCACAGCTCCTGCTTCGGCGTGCCCATCCCGACCAGCACGATGTCCGGCCGGCGCGCGTTGATGTCCTCGACGACGCGGTCGTCGTGCGGCGAGCCGGTATCGAAGTAGCCGTGGTGAGCGCCCGCGATCTCGAGCCGCGGGTACCAGCGGTTCAGCCGGCGAGCCGCCTCGGCGGTCACGCCCGGCTCGGACCCGAGCAGGTAGACCGACTGCCCGGCGATCTCGCACAGCGCCGCGAGCCCCCAGACCCAGTCCGCGCCGGTCATCCGATGCGGGATCTGCACGTCGAGCGCCTTGGCGGCCAGCCGCACGCCGTAGCCGTCGCAATACACGAGGTCGGCCTGCTCGAGCGCGGCCCGCAGCTCCGGGACCTCACGCGACTGGTTGAGCACGTGCGCGTTGACATACATCACGCGCCGCGCCGCGTGGCCGCTCCCGACCCACCCGGTGATCCGGCGGATCAGCTCCTCCGGCCGACCCAGGTCGACCGGGATGTCGAAGATCCGTGCGCGCCGCGGCAGCGCAGTGACCTCGGCCTCTCGCCAGAAGCGCGGCTCATCGATTGCAACATGCGTGGTTGCCGCCATTGCCCCCTCAGCCCTCCCGGCTGGTTCGTGCCCCTACGCTGGAAACGCTAGCGCGGCCATACAGTTCACGCGCCATGTCCGTCGTCGCCATCGATGCGCGGGACGCCTTCATCGAACCACTCCGCGGTTGGGGTCGCTACGCAAGGGAGCTCATCGGCCA